>DASTLD010000150.1:0-13869 GCA_035715345.1 Longimicrobium sp. | reverse complement strand
GCACTCACGCACTTCCCTCCCCCGCCCCTCCCTTGCCCCCGCCCGCGGCGCAACCCACCTTCCGCACCCATGGACTGGCGCACCTACGTGGGGCAGCACGCCCTGGCCGACTTCGAGCCGCTCGAGCACGAGGGCGCGCGCATGCTCGTGCGCCGCGGCTACGAGGAGAGCGCGCGCCTGCTGGTGGAACGGCCCAAGCTGCCGCAGGCGGAGGTCTTCGTGGGCGGCGGGCGGCAGGCGCACCCGGTCATCGTGCTGCCCACGGGCGAGAAGGCGGTGGTCAAGCGCTACCACCGCGGCGGGCTGATGCGGCGCGTCAACCGCGAGCTGTACTTCGGCGGCAACCGCGCCTTCGACGAGCTGCGCGCCACGGAGCGGGCCCGCACCGCCGGCGTGCAGGCCGCGCGCGTGCTGGCGGCCATCGAGCGGCCCGGCACCGTGGGCTACCGGGCGATGCTGGTGACCCTGCTCATCCCCGGCGCCACGGACGCGGCGGCCTGGCTGCACGACGCGGCCGCGCCCGATCGCGCCCTGGCCCTGCGCGAGGCGGGACGCCAGCTCGCGGCCATGCACGCGGCCGGCGTCAGCCACCCGGACGTGAACCTGCGCAACCTGCTCGTGGCCTCGGGCGGGAACGGGGCCGCGCCCGAGGTGTGGATCCTGGACTTCGACAAGTCGCGCGTGCACCCCGGGCCGGTGCCGGTGGGCCGCCGCGTGGAGGACCTCCGCCGCATTGTCCGCAGCGCCCGCAAGCTGCGCACGCCCATCGGCGACGAGGGGTGGCGCGCGCTCCGCGAGGGCTACGGCGACGACTGGCCGCCGCGGCTGGAGCTGCGGTAGACCGCCAGCGCCCGCTCCACCCTCTCCATCACGGCGTCCACCGTGATCCGGGCCATGCGCCCCGGCCGGTGCGGCGCGTCCACCGGGTAGTCCTCGCCCGGCTCGCCGTAGGCGTCCACCATCAGGTCGTGGAAGCGGCGCCAGGGGCCGTACCGCTTCGGGTTCGTGTATCCCATCAGCGCCACAGTCGGGGTCCCGGCCGCGACGCCCAGGTGCAGCGGCCCCGTGTCCGGCGACACCAGCACGTCCGCGCGCGTCACCAGGTACAGCAGCCGGCGCAGGTCCATCTCGCGCAGGTCCAGCGGCGGCGCGGGACCGCGCGCCAGCACCGCCGCGGCCGCCTCCTCGCGCGGCGAGCGCCCGCCGACCAGGATCGTGCGTCCCCCCAGCTCGCCCGCGACGCGCGCGGACAGCTCCGCGTAGCGCTCCGCCGGCCACTCCTTCTCCGGCTTGGTGGTCCCCACCACCAGCGCCACCGTGGGCCGCTCCGACGGCGGCAGCAGGGGAGAATACGCCGCCCGCTCCTGCTCCGTGGGCGCCAGTCCCCACTCCAGCACGCGCGGCACGCCCAGGAAGTCCAGGAACTCCAGGAACTCGTCCTGCACGTGGGCGCGCGGGCGGGGCGGCAGGCGGTGCGTGCTGAACAGCCAGGTCAGGTCGCGGGCACGCGCGCGGTCGTAGCCCACGCGCACCGGCGCTCCCGTCATCGCGGTGGCGATGCCGGCCTTGAGGTACGCCTGCAGGTTGAGCGCGGCGTCGAACCGCCGCGGCGCCAGCGCGCGGCGGAGCTGGCGAAAGCCGCGCATCCCCATCCTGCGGTTCAGCACCAGCACCTCGTCCACCGCCGGGATCTCGTGCACCAGCGACACGGCGTTGGGCTGCATGATCCAGCTCACGCGCCCCCGCGGCCGGTGCGCCTTGAGGCTGTGGATGACCGGCAGCGTGTGCACCGCGTTGCCCACGGTGCTGATCATCACCACCGCCACGCGGTCCAGGGCCGCGCTCAGCGCCGCCGGTACGTCCGCTCCCACAGCTCCACCTTCTCCAGCACGTCGTCCACCGTGATGCGCCGCGTCCGCCCCGGCCGCTTGCGGATGGAGACGGGATAGTCCTCGCCCGGATCGCCGTAGCGGTCGATGAGCAGGTCGTGGAAGCGGCGATAGGGCCCGGTGCGCTTCGGGTTGATGTAGCCCATCAGGGCGATGGTGGGCGTGCCCAGCGCCACGGCCACGTGCATGGGCCCGGTGTCCAGCGACACCACCAGCTCCGACCCCTCCAGCACGCCCACCGCCTCGCGGAAGGGCATCCCCAGCGTGGAGACGATGGGATGCTTCGCCCGCTCGCGCATCTCCCGCTCCGTCTCCAGCTCCCGCCGCGACCGCCCGCCGACCAGCACCGGCTGCAGCCCGTATCGCTCCCACAGCGCGTCGGCCAGCGCGGCCCAACGCTCGGCGACCCACTCCTTCTCCGGGTGCGTGCTGCCGATGACCAGCGACGCGGCGGGGTCCAGCCCGGCGAAGAACGCCTGCTGCGCCGGCCGCTCGTGCGGCCAGGGGCCCAGGTTCCACTCCACGGGCTCGTGCGGCACGCCCAGGGCGCGCAGGAACTCGAAGTACTGCTCCTGCACGTGCTGCGGCGCGTGCGGCGGAATCTTCCGGTTGGTGACCAGCCAGTTCCAGTCGCGGGCGCGGGCGCGGTCGAAGCCCAGCTTGACCGGCGCGTCCGCCAGCGCGGTCACGATGCTGGCCTTGAAGTAGACCTGGAGGTCCAGCACCAGGTCGAAGCGCCGCCCGCGCAGCTTCTGCCGCACGCCCGCGAAGGCGCGCCAGCCGCGCCCGCGCTCGAAGGGGATGATCTCGTCCACGGCGGGGTGGCCGCGCACCAGCGACGCGGGGCCGCCCTGCAGCACCCAGGTGAGGTGCAGCGTGGGGTCGTGGCGCTTGAGCGCGTTGACCACGGGCAGCACGTGCACCGCGTCGCCCACGGCGCTCATCATGACGACGAGCACGGCGGCGCCGGGCGGCAGCGGAAGCGTTTCGGGCGGATTCACGCGCGCGAAGATAGCGGGCGGGCGGCGCGCGGCCTAGATTCGCGCCGCCGGAAAGCACCGTGGACGCGAGGGAGCTGGATGAACGAGAGCATCGGGACGCTGGTGGCGCGGCTGGCGCAGACCAACGTCGAGCTGTGGCACGAGGAAGACAAAGCGCGCTCCGACGACGACCGCCAGGTGGCTGCCGCCAAGCGCGCCGTGGACGCGCTCAACCAGCGGCGCAACGACCTGATCGAGCGCATCGACGAGGCGGTGATGGAGGCGGTGCGCGCTGCGCGGGGAGGCGCGGGTGGCTGAGACGGTGGGATCGCTGGCGGACAAGCTCAGCATCGTGGAGCTCAAGATCTACCACATGCAGGAGCAGGCCGACCGCGCGGACGCAGCGCCCGGCTTCCGCGAGCGGTGCCTGGACCGCCTCACCGTCCTGCGCATGCAGCGCGACGACCTGGCCGGGGAGCTGACCACGCTCCTTGCCGACATCGCCGCCGGCCGCGTGGTGCCCAAGGTGTATCGCCAGTTCAAGATGTACAACGACCCGCAGTACAGGGCGTCGGGACAGTAGCGGCGGCGTCGCATTCCCCGGAGGCCCCCTCCCAAACCCTCCCCCAACTTCGGGGGAGGGCTTTTGTCTCGTCCGTTCCTCTGCGTCCTCTCTTCTGAACCTCCGCGCCCTCTGCGTGAGATGCAGGAAAAGACCCTCCCCCCGCACCAGGGGAAGGGTCGGAGCGAGAAGCCTCCGCGGTTCTCCGCGTCCTCCGCGGCTCCGCGTGAGCAAAGTAGTTACGGCCGGGCGATGAACACCTGCGCCGGGGGGATGTTGATCGGCTCGAAGTCCTGGCTCACCGACCCGAACGTGCGCTGCAGGTCCGGCAGCACCCCGCGCGAGAACTGGTAGACCAGGAACGCCCCGTCCGGGTGCAGCACGTCGCGCGTGGCCTGCACGATGCTCTCGCGCAGCTCGCGCGGCATGGTGCTGAACGGGATGCCGGAGAGCACGTAGTCCGCGCGCCCCAGCCCCGCCCGCTCCAGCTCGTCCGCCACCTTCGCGGCGGACCCGTTCACCACCTTCAGGCGCGGGTCCGCCACCTTGTGCCCCAGGAAGCGCACGAAGTCGCGGTTGGTCTCGATGGCCAGCAGCGTGGCATCCGGGCGCATGCGGCGCAGCACCTCCGTGGTGAAGGTGCCCACGCCGGGGCCGTACTCCACGAACACGCGGACGCGGGCCCAGTCCACCGAGGCCAGCGTCTTGTCGATCAGCTTGCGCGAGCTGGGGATGAACGACCCCAGCATCTTGGGATGCTTGATGAAATTCCGCGCGAAGAGCAGCATCTGCTCGCGGCGGAAGTGTCGGCGTTGGGTCTGCACGGCGCTGGGGAGCCTCGGGACAGGGTGAACCGCTTCGAGCCGGGGGTTGCGCAAATTGGCGACCACACGCCCCTCACGCTACCCGGCACCCTCTCCGGATGTTTCGGAATCCCCCCGGCGGGCCGCCCCGCGGTCAGGCGGCCAGGTAGAGCTGCGGCTCGTGGTGGCAGGCGTAGCACACCAGCTTGTGCGGCGACGCGATGCGCGCCCCCTCCTCCAGCTCGATGGGCTCCGCGCAGCGCGGGCAGCGCCCGGCGAACTCCGTCACCCGGTAGCGGCCGCGCCAGGCGCGCAGCGTCATCACCCCGCCCACCATCAGCGGAATGCCGGTCAGGAACGGGTCCATCATGGTCACGAAGAAGGCGGCGATCGTCGACACGATCCACGTCACCACGGCCACCGCGGTGCGCCACAGCCGCGCGGCGGGCGAGTAGGCCACGACGCGCAGCCGGGCGGGGGCGTCGGGGTGGCCGGGCAGGACGATCCAGGCGGGCGAGAGCATGTCGGCTTCCATCGTCGGGCGTGGAGATCGGGGTGAGCGGGCACCACCACCTGCCTTCGCCCCACACGATGCCACGTCGAGCGCCCGACGGTGATCGGGGAACCTGCGCGTCGCGCGTCCGGCAAACCCTTACGGCGCACACCGCAAGACAAGAGACGGAGTGGACGGCGGCTGGCGCCGAGCTTGCGAAGCGCCCCGCCCTCCGTCCGCATTCCGTTCATCCCGACGCAAACACGATGGCCGCACGACGACCGCCGCCGACCGCCGAGCACGCGCCCGACCTGGCCGGCGTGGTGGAGCGCAACATCGCCGCGCTCACCGGCCGCCGCGCGGACGACGAGCGGCGGCGCGGGCTGCAGGACCGCATCGCGGACAACATCACGCGGTTCACCGGGAGCATGCGGTTCGTGTACCTGCACCTGGTGATCTTCGGGCTGTGGATCCTGGTCAACCTGGGGTGGCTGGGGCTGCCGCGCTTCGACCCCTCGTTCGTGGTGCTGGCGATGGCGGCGTCGGTGGAGGCCATCTTCCTCTCCACCTTCGTGCTGATCACGCAGAACCGCATGGCGGAGCTGGCGGACGAGCGCGCCGACCTGGACCTGCAGATCAGCCTGCTGGCGGAGCACGAGGTCACGCACCTGATCCGGCTGGTGTCGGCGATGGCGGAGAAGCTGGGGATCGACATCGACGAGGGGAGCGAGCTGCGCGAGCTGGCGCAGGACGTGGCCCCCGAGAAGGTGATGGACCGCATCGACGAGACCCAGCGCGGGATCACGCGGGAGGTGTGAGGTCTGCGGACGGCAGGCACAGGTGAGTGTGGCGGGCGCCGGCGCGAGGGCGGACGCCCCCACCCGGACTCGCATTACTCGTCCACCCTCCCCCAAGTCTGGGGGAGGGTTGTAGGGTCTCCGCGAGGAGCCTGCTGCGGCGCGGTTCAGTTCTCCCCCTCTCCACGCGCGCGTGCACCAGCCCTCCCCTATGCGCAGGCGCCGGTGCGGCGCGGGGGGAGGGGGCGGGGGGTGGGGCACCCCGCGGAGCGCCGCCCGCGCGCGGCCACCACACCACCCGCGCCAGAGGCCGCCCCGCCCCGAGTCGTCCCCTGCACCGCCGGGATGTAGCAGAAACGCACGAAACGCTTGACGGGCGGGCCTCCAGCCCCGATTTTCCCGCATTGCAGCGTCCGTCCCCTCCCCCGTCGTCCTCCGCAGGTTTCTCCCATGCCGACCGCCACCCTCCCGGCCGCCCCCGCGGCGCCCGCTTCCGCGTCCGCGTTCCAGCCCGCCGCCAGCATCGACGAGGTCATCGCGCGGCTGGACCAGATCATCGCCCGCTCGCTGTCCGCCGGCGACCGGCTGTGCTACTTCGCCTGCCTGTACCGCCAGGTGACGCAGCGCGTGAAGGAGGGCATCGAGGGCGGGCGGTTCCAAGACGGGCCGCGGATGGAGCGGCTGGACGTGATCTTCGCCAACCGCTACCTGGCGGCCGAGCACGCCTTCCGCGCCGGCGGCACGCCCTCGCGGAGCTGGTCCGCGTCGTTCTCGGCCGCGCGGAGCTGGCCCCCGCTGGTGCTCCAGCACCTGCTGCTGGGGATGAACGCGCACATCAACCTGGACCTGGCGGTGGCCGCGGTGGAGACGGCGCCGGGCAAGCAGCTCGCCGGGCTGAGCCACGACTTCCACGAGATCAGCGTGCTGCTGGGGGAGATGATCGACGGCGTGCAGGACCGCATCGACCGCATCTCGCCGTGGATCGGGCTGCTGGACCGCATCGGCCACCGCACGGACGAGCGCATCTGCACCTTCTGCCTGGACGCGTCGCGAGACGTGGCGTGGGAGGCGGCGCGCGTCCTCAACCACGCGCAGGGCGAGCTGCGCCTGGGCGAGATCGACCGGCTGGACCGCGCGGCGGTGCTGCTGGCGCGCGGCATCCGCAGCCCCGGCCGCTGGTCGCGCCTGCCGCTGTGGATCATCCGCTCGCGCGAGCCCAACGACGAGCGGACGGTCATCGACGCGCTGTCCTGAGCACCTGGCACGCGGGCGCGGCGGGCGCGGAGCACGTCTTCCGCGCCCGCCGCGTTTTTCGTTCGTGCGGGGATCGCCGGCCAGCGCTTGCGCGCGATCCGGATGCCGCCGCAACTTTACGCATCCGCACGCACGACGCGTCCCACACCCGATCTCCCGGAGCAGAACCCGCCATGGGTGAAGCCAAGAACCGCCAGGCCCAGGGGCTGCAGCCCCGCACCGTCAAGCTGCCCGCCATCACCCACGAGGAGTTCAAGGCCCTCCACGACCTGATGCACCGCGCCATCGACGAGATGCGCGCCGCGGGCGACGAGGCGCGCGCCGGCGAGTTGCGCGCGCTGGAGAGCCTGCACCACAAGGTCTTCCGGCACTGAGCCCTCACCCTGCGTGCCCCGTCGGCGCGCGACTTCGTCGCGTCCGCCGGGGCACGCTGTCCCTCTCCCGCAAACTGCGCGGGAGAGGGCGAAGGGTGGTGCGGGTCGCCGGCCGCGGCGGCATGGCAAGCTTGTCCAGACGCTCCCGCGGGGGCGTCTCTTTTTGTTTCGATCACCCTGCTGCATTGTCCGCGCGGTGACCTGTTCCGGTGCTCGGGCGTCTCCTTTTTGTGCGAGCCGGCGCCGTGGGCGTGCTCGCCCAAGTGTCACATTCGCAAGCGCTTGCGCGTTGTGCACCGGGCCCGGCGGCGCGGCAGTGATCCTGCGTCCGACGGGGAACTCGCGGCGCGGCGCGGGGAATCAGACGGTCCCGGAGCATGGGCAACCGGAGCGGACGCAGATGCACATGAAGGAGCTGGCGCTGTACCTCGTGGTGGTGCTCGCGGGGCTGTCCTCGGCGGTGGTGCTGGTGGACGCCGGCGGACGGCTGCTGCGCTGGTGGAAACGGCGGCGCGTGCGGAAGGGCGCGGTGGGCGTCGTGATCGACCGCGAAGGCAACGTGCTGGGGACGTACGTCGATCCGTTCGCGGATCCCTGGCGCAACCCGCGCATGCACGGCCCGGAATCGCCCTGGGTGCCGGCGGCGCGCTGGGGAGAGACGGCGATGGCGTGGGAAGGCTTCGGCGAGAACGCCGAGCAGGCGCGCCAGGCCGCCAACCGCCTGCGCCGCCGCCACCTCCAGTACTTCGGCCTGCTGGAGGCCGGCGCCGACGAGGACGAGACCGACCCCGGCCTGCTCTACCCGCCCCCGGGCGTGTGACCGCGGGCTGAAACGAAGCGAGGCGCCCCGCCGTTCTGCCGGCGGGGCGCCTTTTCGTCATTCATCCTCCCGCCCCGTCCCCGGAGGCCACCCCGGCCTCGTTTCATCCCCCATCCCCACCATCGAGGCACCACAATGAGCATACCGCGTTTCCCCTCCACCACGCGCATCCTCGTCCGCCTGGTCCCCCTGCTGCTCGCCGCCGCGCCCGCCGCGGCGCAGCGGAACCAGGCCGGCGTCGACACGCTGGTCACGCCCGCGCGGCCCGGTTCACCCGCATGCCTGCCGGGCGACACCGTCCGTCCTGCGCGCACGGAGGGCGCGCGGTCGCGGACGCGCGTGGTCCTGCTGGGCACGGGGCATCCCATCCCGGAGCCGGACCGCTCGGGCCCCGCGGTGGCCATCGTCGTGGACGCGAACGTGTACCTGGTGGACGCGGGCGTGGGCCTGGTGCGCCAGGCCAGCGCGGCCGCGGCGGCGGGCCAGCCCGCGCTGTCCGCGCCCGCGCTGCAGAAGGTGTTCGTCACGCACCTGCACTCCGACCACACCATGGGGATGCCCGACGTGATGTTCACGCCCTGGATCGTCGGGCGCCGGCAGCCGCTCCAGGCGTGGGGCCCCGCGGGCACCCGGGCCATGGCGGAGCGGCTGATGCTGGCCTGGGAGGAGGACCTGGAGGTGCGGCTGCACGCGGAGTCCGCCGGTGAGGGCGGCGCCGACGGCCTGGGGATGGAAGTGTGCGAGATCCCGGAGGCAGTGTCCAGCGCGGTCGTCTTCCGCGACCGGCTGGTGACGGTGACGGCGTTCGCGGTGGAGCACGGGAGCTGGAACCAGGCGGACCCCGTCACCCGGAACCGGGCGTTCGCCTACCGCTTCGACACGCCGGACCTGAGCGTGGTGGTGTCCGGTGACACCGGGCCGGCGCCGGAGGCGTTCGCGCGCGCCTGCGGCGGCTGCGACGTGCTGGTGCACGAGGTCTACGCCATGAAGAACCGCGCGCCGCTGCCACAGGACCGCAAGGACTACGACGCCGCCTACCACACCTCCACCCTGGAGCTGGCGCGGAGCGTGGCGCCCGCCGCGGACCCCGGGCTGCTGGTGCTCTACCACGTCGGGGTCATGCCCGGCGTAGCCGACGCGGACGTGCTGCGCGAGATGGCGGGCTACCGCGGCCGCGTGTGCCTGGGCCGCGACCTGGACGTCTACGCCCGCGGCGCGCTATCGCCCTGCCCCGCCCGGT
Source organism: Longimicrobium sp. (assembly GCA_035715345.1). Classification (GTDB taxonomy): domain Bacteria; phylum Gemmatimonadota; class Gemmatimonadetes; order Longimicrobiales; family Longimicrobiaceae; genus Longimicrobium. Next base: position 4,657 of record DASTLD010000150.1, on the reverse strand, counting down.
AGAAAACGACCTGGGGGACGCGGAGGACGGCGTTGCCTCTGCGTCCCCCTGCGTCCACCGCAGGAAGGCCGGGTCGTCCGCCCGGGACCTACCGGAAAACAGGTGGCCGGACCGGAACGGTTTGCGGGTGGCGCCGGGGAGGCGTGCAGCGGATTCCGCGGCCCGCCTGGCAATCCTTTCTGGACGGATTTTTGCAATTGCGCGCCAGCCCCTCGGGGACGGCGCGCGCCGTTCGTTCCACATCCGCATCAGACCGGAGGACGACCGATGAGATCACTGCGCCTGCTGCTGGGCGTGCTGGCCCTGGGCCTGGGGCTGGGCACCGCCCTGGGCCTGACCACCGCCCCGCTCGCCGCGGACACCGCCAGCGAGGTCGCGATCGAGGCCGCGGACCCGGACGGGTTCGGCCACATCGACGACATGGGCACCTACAAGTTCTGCCACTGCGGCCCGGAGACGGAGTGCTACCCGTGCGCCAACTGGCCGCCCAAGACGGGCGGCACCGAGGTGGCGGCCGGGGATTGACCGCCTGCCCCGTCCCGTGAGTCCGTCCGCGGCACCTTCGGCGCGCGCCGCCCGCGGACGGACCCACGGCGGCACCCCGCCGCGCCCGGCGCACCGGGCGCGGCCCCGACCGCGGACCCTGACGGCCAGGAGTCGTACGATGGCACGCACCCCGTTCGGGCACCTGCTCCTGCTCCCGCTGGCGGCGCTGGCCGCCTGCGGCCGGAGCGAGGCGGCCGAGCCGCCCCCCCTCTCCGGGGCGGAGGTCTACAACCGTGAGATGACCGCGCGCGCCGCCACCGCGCGGCCGGTGCTGCGCGAGCCGGAAGCGGCGTTCACCGGCGCGTTCCGCCTGGTGGGGCGCGCCGCGCTGGCGGTGCCCGGCGAGCCGGGCTCGGCCGTGCTCCCCACCGTGTGCGCCATGGACGGCCCGGGCACCGTCTACCTGGCCACGCGCCGCCGGCCGCACCTGTACCGCTGGCGCACGGACGGCGCGGCGGTGGAGCGGCTGCCGGTGCCCGCGTCCGCCCGCCCGGACGACCCCACGGCGCTGGCGTTCGGCGGCGCGCCGGCCGGGCTGCACGTCCTGGACATGGGCGGGCAGCGCCTGCTGCGCTACGCGCCGGACGGCGCGCCCCGCGGCTACACCTACCTGAACGCGGGGCAGACCGGCTTCGCCATGGCCCTGGCGCCCGGCGGCGGGGCGGTGGTGGGCGGCGAGCGCTGGGAATCGCACACGGCGGCCACGCTCCTGGCCGCCTACGACTCCGTGGGCCGCCTGACCCGCGCCTTCCTGCCCATGGACCCGGGGGTCATTGCCCGGCACGAGCACGTGCACGTCCCCGTGGCCATCGCCGCGGACGAGGACGGGACGCTGCTGGCGGCGGAGCCCACCTGGTACACGGTGCGCCGCCTTTCCCCGGACGGGGCGGAGCTGGCGCGCCTGGGCCGGGCGCCGCCCGGGTACCTGCCGCCGCACCCGCGCGCGGAGGGCGCCACGCTGGCGGAGACGGAGCAGTGGCTGGCCAGCTGGACGCCGCTGCTGTTCGTGCACGGCGGCGGCGGGCTGGTGTTCTCCGGCTTCGAGGTGCGCCGTCCCTACCGCGGCTTCCAGCTCGACGTGTACGCGCGCGACGGGCGGCGCCTGGCGGCCGGGCTGCGGAGCGACGCGCGCCCGGCCTGCGGCGCCGGGCGCACGCTGGTGTTCACGCGCCGCTCCGGGCCGAACACGGTGGAGCTGTCCGCGTGGGAGTACGCGGGGCCCGGCGCGGAGGCGGGCCGATGAGCCCCCGGTGGGCCGCCGTGCTGGCGGTGCCGCTCTTCGCGGCGGCGTTCGGCACGGCGTACCTGGCCGCGGCGCCGTCGCGCGCCGGCCGCGTGGAGGACGCGCTGGAGCTGGTGCGGCGCGGCGGCGAACGCACCGTCTGCCTGGGCGGCGAGCCCTGCATCGACCCCGGCGCGGAGCACACGCTGTTCGTCTTCTTCTCCCCCCGCGACTGCGCGGTGGGGCTGTACGAGACCGCGGTGCTGGACCGGGCGTACCGCGCGGTGCCGCGGCGGCGCCTGAACGTGATCGGCGTCACCTCGGAGCTCACGCGGGGGCAGGCGGCGAACTTTGCCCGCGCGTCCCGCATCAGCTACCCCGTCTACCTGGACGGCGGCGCGCTGGGGCGCCACGTGCGCAGCCCCAAGGGCACGCGCAACCGCCCGGTGTCGGTGCTGGTGGACCGGCGCGGCAGGGTGCTGCAGATGTGGGTGGCCGCCAGCACCGTGGCCGGGCACGAGGCCCGCGCCGCGTCGCTGGCCCGGCGCGTGGAGGGGCGGTGAGGGCGCGCACGGCCGCCGCCGCGGCCCTCCTGCTGGCCGCCTGCGGGCGCGGGGCGGACGCGCCCGCGCCGCGGACGGTGGCGCTGTCCCGCGCGGACACGCTGGTCGCGCAGGAGAGCGGCGACATCGGCATGGCGGCGGACCTGGCGGTGGACGAGCGCGGCGACGTGTACGTGCTGGACTACATGCTCCACCGGGTGCTGGTGGTGCCGGCGGAGGGCGGGCCCGCGCGGACCATCGGCCGGCGCGGGGCCGGGCCCGGCGAGCTGACCGGGCCCGTGGCGCTGGCGGCCGCGGCGGACTCCGTGCGCGTGGCGGACCGCGGCAACGGGCGCGTGCAGGTGTTCACGCGCGGCGGCGCCCCGGTGCGCACCGTTCCCGTCGCCGAGCGGTTCATGGGGAGCGGCTCCGCGTTCACCCGCGACGGACGGCTGGCGTTCCCCACCCTGGGCGTCCGCGACGACGCCCTGGTGCGGGTGGCGCCCATCGACGGCGGCGACGCCGCGGCGCTGGGGCGCACCGTCGGCCGCAGCGGCGCCGCGCTCGACTTCACGGCCATGAAGCGCGAGATCGCGCGCGGCCGAGTGCCCGCGCAGCTGCGCAACCACGCGCGCGCGGTGCCCGCCGCGGACGGGGGGGCCTGGCTGGTGCTGCTCTCGGAGCCGGCGGTGGAGCGCTACGGGCCGGACCTGCGGCGGCGGTGGCGGCGGGAGCTCGCCGCGCCGGAGGTGGAGGCCGTCCGCGCGCGCTTCTTCGCGCTGAACCGCGAGATGGGGAGCCCGTCGGTCTTCGCGCCGCTCTCCCACGTGGCGGACGCGGCGGAGGGCGGCGGGCGGCTCTGGCTGCTGCTGGACGGGGGCGACGAGGGCCCCGCCGTGCTGCTGTCGGTGGACGACGCGGGCGGGCCGCCGGTGCGGGTGGAGGTGCCGGGCGTGACCGGCGCGCGGCAGGTGGCGGTGGACGCGGCGCGCGGACGGCTGTACCTGGCGCTGGCCTCCGCGGAGCTGGTGGCCGTGCCGCTGCCGGAGGAGCTCAGCCCCGCGGCGGCGGCGAGGGGAAGATGACCTGCTGGCCGCGCTTTTCACGCACGACGACCGTCTCCACGATCTTGTCGTGGATCATCTGGCGGTTGCGGTCCCAGTACACCTGGGCGAACCCGAGCAGCCCCGTCACCAGGCCCGCGGCGTAGCCGCCGAAGCGCTCGAACGAGGTCCAGAACGTCATCGGCTGGCCGTTCAGCCGCACCACGCGCACGCCCAGCACCCGCTTGCCCGGCGTCTGCCCCTTGAACAGGGCGACGAACGCGGTGAAGTACAGGCCACCCCACCCGAAGCCGATCCCCAGGTCGTCGAACCACGCGCGCAGCGACGACACGAAGCCGCGCTCCCGCTCCTCCCTCAGCTCGCGCGACACCGCCGCCACCCCCTGCTCCAGCTCGCTGACGCGGCCGCGCAGCCGGTGCAGCGAGTCCGCCGCCAGCGTGGTCAGCAGCAGCGGCCGCACGGAGTCCGCGCGGAGCGTGTCGCGCCCGTCCACGGCGGCGGCGTAGGCCAGCGCCAGCGAGTCGCGCTGCGCGGCGGCGGCGCTGTCCGCCGGGACGGACAGGGCGTCGGCCAGCACCTTCGCCATCCACGGCGGCCCGCCGCCCGCGGCGTTGCGCATGGCCTCCGCCAGGTCCTCGCCCTCGAAGCCGTGGTGGCGAAAGCCCGCGGCCAGCAGCGGCGCCACGCGGCGGGCCTCCGCCTCGGAGCGCGCGTTGCGCAGCGCGTTCACCTCGCCCTGCAGGCCCAGGCGCTCCCAGACCGGCGCCTGCGCCTGCCGGGCCTCGTCGTCGTCGCGCTCCTCCAGCCGGTCGGTGAAGTCGTTCCAGCCGATCATCAGGAAGAGGAACAGGAACAGCGCGCCCACGCCGCGCACCGCCGCGCGCGCCGCCTTGCTGATGGGGCGCACGCCCGTGCCGGTGAAGCGCGACGCGAAGCGCAGGAACACGAAGGCCGCCGCGCCCGCCAGCAGCAGCCCGCCGCCGGACGCGGCCAGGATGGCGACGAGCAGCAGGTCCAGGAGCATGGCCGCCAGCCGCCGCGACGGCCGCGCCAGGGGCACGCCCACGAGCCCCGGGTGCACGGAGAACGCGTCGGGACGGATCACGTAGCTGGCGTTGCTGCGGACCATCGTGGGCGATGAAGCGGGCGGGGAGATCGCGGGAGACGCGGAAGCGGTACGAACTTGACCCTTTTCCCATCCCCCGTCCAGCCCCGGGAGATGGGCCCGGCGATCAGACGGCGCGCGCCCGGAACGCGATGACCCGCCACCAGGGGCCGATGCC
>DASTLD010000149.1:0-2040 GCA_035715345.1 Longimicrobium sp. | reverse complement strand
GGCGGCCAGGCGGCAGGCGGCCAGGGCGCCGTCGGCACCCTCGACGGTGGCGGGGAGGAAGTTGGCGCGGCCCAGGAACGAGGCCACGAAGGCGTTGGCGGGCGCCGCGTACAGCTCTTCGGGCGAGCCGACCTGCTGCAGGCGGCCGCGGTCCAGAACGGCCACGCGGTCGCTGAGCGCGAACGCCTCTTCCTGGTCGTGCGTCACGAAGACGGCCGTCATCCCCAGCTGCTTGAGCAGGGCGCGCAGCTCGTCGCGGGTGCGCTCGCGCAGGGCTGCGTCGAGGTTCGACAGCGGCTCGTCCAGCAGCAGGAGCGGCGGCTCGGGCGCCAGCGCGCGGGCGAGGGCCACGCGCTGCTGCTGGCCGCCGGAGAGCTGCTGCACGCGCCGCGCGCCGAAGCCTGTCAGCTCCACCATCTCCAGGGCGCGCTCCACCCCGGGGGCGGCGGCGGCCCTGGACTCGCCGCGCGAGCGCAGGCCGAACGCCACGTTCTCCGCGACGTCCAGGTGCGGAAAGAGCGCGTAGTTCTGGAACACCATCCCCACGTCGCGCTTCTGCGGCGGCAGCGCGGTCACGTCGCGGCCGTCCACCACCACGCGGCCGCTGGTGGGCTGCTCGAAGCCGGCGATCATGCGCAGGGTGGTGGTCTTGCCGCAGCCGCTGGGGCCCAGCAGCGTCAGGAACTCGCCCGCGGCCACCTCCAGCGACAGGCCGTCCACCGCGAGCGTGTCGCCGAAGCGGCGGGTCAGGTTCTCCAGGCGTAGCATCAGGGTCCGGTCAGGGAAGCGGGAAGCTCGCGCGGGGCAAGATACAACAGTACAGAGCCTCACGCAGAGACGCAGAGGACGCGGAGAAAAACTCTCTGCGTCCTCTGCGTCTCTGCGTGAGTTCAGTCCGTCAGCTGCGGTTGCGGACGTGCTCGTCCCAGTGGCGCATCCACTCGGTGCCGCGCTCCTGGAGCATGTTCCAGTCGAGCGGCTCCGGCTTGATGCGCTCGCGCGCGGCCCGCAGGCGCTCCGGCAGCGAGTCCGCGGGAAAGTCGCCGCGGGCGGGCAGGCGGAAGTAGTCGCGGGCGGCGGCCGCCACCGCCGGCGTGCCGCCGACCCACTCCACGAACGTGCGCGCGGCGTCCGCGTTCTTCGCCCCCTTCACCACCGCGACGGCGTCCACCAGCAGCGGCGTCCCGCTGGCGGGGATGACGTAGTCGAGCATGGGATACTGCTTCTTGATGATCTCCATGTCCGGCATGTCCCACAGCGTCACCACGCCCTCCTGCCGCGCCAGCTTCTGGTAGAGCATGGTGGGGTTCAGGACGTACTCGCGCGTGTTGGCGTCCAGCCGGCGCAGCCAGGCGTAGCCCTGCGCCGTGTCGCCCGTGGCGGCGATGCTGCGGTGCATCACCATGCCGAAGATGGTGCGCATGGTGCCGCTGGCCATGGGGTCGCGGATGAGGACCTTGTCCTTCCACCGCGGGTCCAGCACGTCGTCCCAGTCCCTGGGCGCCTGGTCCGGCGGCACGGCGGTGGAGTTGAAGGCGATGACCTCCGGCGTCAGGTAGGTGCCGTACCACATCCCTTCCGGGTCCCTGGCGTCCGCGGGCAGCGCGCCGGCCCAGGTGGGCGCGAAGGCCTCCAGCAGCCCGTCGCGCGCGGCCTGCTCGAACAGCGCGGCCGGGGCGCCCCACCACACGTCCGCCTGCGGGTTCGCGCGCTCGGAGCGGATGCGGTCGAACACCTCCTGCGACCCCATGTCCACGTACTGCAGGTCGATGTCCGGGTGCGCCGCCTCGAACCGCTTCTCGAACGCCTCCAGCATCTCCCGCCCGTGCGGCGAGTAGACGGTCAGCGTCTGCTTCCCTCCATCGCCCCCACCCCCGCACGCGGCGGCCAGGAGGAGCAGCGGGAGCAGCGCGATACGATCGATCCTATGCATGGCCTTCCCGAGCGGAGATTCGTGTTGCACCCGCGCCGGCGATGCGCGCGGATCTTCCCCCTCTCCCGCGCGGTTTGCGGGAGAGGGACAGACCGGCGTGGGGGGGG
>DASTLD010000148.1:0-10904 GCA_035715345.1 Longimicrobium sp. | reverse complement strand
TATCTTGCCTGCCGTGAGGGGAGTTCGCGCAGAGCACGAATTTGTGCGTACGGCGGCCCGGCGAATGAATTCGCGGCTATGAAAACGTGATGTCCGCCTGCGCGGACGGGTTCAGCGTAGGGACAGAACCATGCGCGGCGGCATGGCCCCAGCCGGCGGTTGAAACCGCGCCTCCAGAAGCACGAAGTCCGCCTGCGCGGACTGAACGGGTGCCATCCGCGCGTGATGCGAGGATGATCACATTTCCATGGTAGAGACGCCCCGGCGGGGCGTCTCTACGGGGCTCTCATTGCGACGGTAGGCGGCAACGCGCACCAGCGTTCTCCCTCTCCCACGCAGTTTGTGGGAGAGGGACAGCGTGTGCTCCGGGACGCGACGACAGTCGCGCGCCCGGAGCACGCGCAGGGTGAGGGCCCCGCCGCACACCGCCCCCTCATCCTCCATCCCCCCTCCCACCCCACCTGCCATGCAGACCCTCTTCGATGCACGCGCACGCCAGCAGCTCACCGAGCGAATCGCGAAGCTGACGCCGGACATCAGGCCGTCGTGGGGCAAGATGGACGCGGGGCGGATGGTGGTGCACGTGACCGACCAGCTCCGCGCCGGCCTGGGCGAGCTGGCATGCCAGCCGAAGAACACGCCACTCGCCCACTTCCCGCTCAAGCAGCTCGTGATCTACGTGCTGCCCTGGCCCAAGGGCACGCCCACTGCCCCGGAGCTCATCGCCCGCACCCCGGGCGACTGGCAGGCGGAGGTCGCCGAGCTGCGCGACGCCCTGGAGCGCTTCGGCACGCGCGATCCGCAAGCGCCCTGGCCCGACCACCCCGCCTTCGGGCGCCTGACCGGCAAGCAGTGGGGCCACCTCTCCTGGCGTCACACCGATCACCACCTGCGCCAGTTCGGAGTGTAGGCTGGGCCGCTCGTTCTCTCGGGCATGGCGGCAGCTCGTCGGCCGATGCGGGTGTCCGTTCGCGATCCAAGCCAAGCAGAATCCCCCGGCGGAGCAGAGGGCCGCCGGGGATTCGTATGTCAGCATTAGGAGGCCCGGGGGCCCGGGCCTCAGCTCGCCGCGTCTCCCGGGGCCGTGGGTGAGGCGGGAGACGGGGGCAGCGCCGGCGTCGCGGGTTGCGCCTGGAGCAGGCGCTCCATGAACTCCGAGCGGTCCTGCGCCTCCGTGAGCTGCCGCTGGAGCGCCGCGTTCTCGTCCTGGAGCGCGGCGTTCTCCTGGCGCAGCGCGGCGATCTCGGCCGCCGCATCGTCGTGGCCGGGCGACAGGAAGGCGCGCCGCGGCATCTTGATCACCGCGATCAGGCCGGTCACCAGGGCCAGCACGGGAATGAGGAAGGCCGGATCCATCGCGCTCACGCCGGTGGGAGGTGATGCCGCACGATGCGGCTCCGCCCGCCGCCGGATTCGTGCCGGGGCGGGCGGTGGCGTGCTACGGGGCGGGCGGGGCCGCGGATTCAATCGCGCTCGAGCAAGGTGCTCAGGCCGTGGCGATCCGCCGGGTCGGCGACGGTGATGACAAAGGTGTAGGAGCCGGGCTCCACGTACTCCTCGCCCACGTAGTCGATGGGCTGCTGCACGACGAGCTGCCCGTCGATCGTCGCCTCGACGTACGCGTAGCGGTAGGCGCGCGCGACGGTGCGGTACTCCGTGACCGCGCCCGGCGCCAGGGTGCCGTACGCCACCATCTCGTCCGGGAAGCCCACGGCCACGTCCTTCAGCTCGTACGGGCTCGCGTTGCGCAGGCGGAAGCGCACGTCCTGCTCCGGCTCGAACCCGCAGCACGCGCCGACCAGCACCAGCAGACCGGCCAGGAAAGCGCGCCGGGGGATGACGGGAATGCGCATCGCTCCTCTCGACGGGGGTAGGTCGACAACCGCTCGGCCATCTCCCGACAACGCCTGAGCCGGCGCGGCGTGCACACGCCCGCAGCTCAGTCTTCGCTCACCCACTCCGCGTGCCAGGTGCCGTCGATGGTGACCCCCCGGTCGGTCCACACCACCATGCCTCCCACGACCGTGTTTCCGGTCAGTTCGCCCTCGTAGCGCGCCCTCATCGCCGGCGTAGGCCCCGCAAAGTCCTCGCGCGTGAATACGATCCCTCCGGCATCGAAGCGCTCCGCGGTGATGAGGGCGCGCGAGCCCTGCGACCACAGCGCGTTGTACAGATTCGTGTTCCGTATGCGCGTCCAGGTGCCGCAGACCTCCGCCGTGTTGGTCTCGCACTCCTCGATGATCTGCGGCAGGTGCGGATACGGGTCCGGCGCGGGCTGCGCGGGGTTTTCCTCGCAGCCGGCCACGAGCCCGGCCAGCAGGACCAGGGCGGCCAGCGCGCCGCGGCGCATCATCATGGGAACAATCATCGTCCGGCAGCAAAAGGGGGCGGATGTCTACCTCTGCAAGCCACAACAACGATCCGGCCATGCGGCATGTGACGCCGGGCGCCGCATACGCCCATCACCCCGCAAAGTGCGCTCAATTCGGGAGTTGGAGAACCTCGTAAGCAAGCAGCGAGACGACGAGCCATGCACCCACCGTGGCCGCCGTCGCGGCGCCCACCGTCCGCGCCAGCGACGCGCGCGCCGCCGCCCGGCGCTCGCGGCGCCAGACGACGATTGCGCCCACGCCGAGCCAGAGCAGGCTCATCGCCACGAAGACGGGCAGGTAGTGGGTCTCGTAGTACGTGATCACGCCGGCGGGGCTGCCGACGTCGCAGGTCAGGGGGCGCCCGCACCACCAGCCGAGCTTGAGGTACCCCCAGACGGCCGATGCGGCCAGCCAGACGAGCACCAGCCCCCGCACTCCCGCGTGCCGGTACTGCAACGCGCAGAGCCCCGCGTACGCCACGGTCGCGGCCAGCAGCACGATCACCGTCACGACGGGAGACATCGACAGGAGCCGGTGCGTCAGGTGTGGTCCTTCGGGACGGCCGAACTGCGATTTCACGCAGAGGGCGCGGAGGTTCAAAAGAGAGCCGCGGAGGGGGACTGTTGCCGTTCCTCCGCGGCTCTCTGTTCTCCTCTGCGTGATTTTTCGCAGTTACGGCTTCTCCACGAAGCGATAGCTGCCGTGCGAGTCGTAGTCGATGCCGTGCTTCTCCCTGAGCGCGGCGATGTGCGCGTGGTCGCTGCGCGTGTGCGGGCTCGCGACGCCGCCCGTGGGCAGCGGCTCGAACGTGTGCAGCAGCGTCTCTTCCAGGCACTCGCCGACGGTCATGCGCTTGCGCCGCGCCAGGTCCTCCAGCAGCGCCGCCAGCCGCTTCTCCAGCCGCACCGGCACGTCCACGCGCTCCACCTCGATTGCCGGACCCGCGGTGAAGATGTGCTGCCCGAACCCCAGCGAGTGCCCGTCCGCATCGCGCAGCTCGTACTCGCGGATGCCGTACTCGCGGTCCGCGGGCGGATCCTGCACGTCCACCCCGTTCGCGCGATGGTACTCGTACAGCGCATCCACGTCGTCGACCACGAAGAACACGTAGCCGGGCGCCACCTCCCCCGGCACGCGCTGGAGGAAGACCTGCACGCGGTCCAGGTTCACCCCCGCCATCTCCCCGGAGCTGAAGCCGAGCGTGAACCCCAGCTTTTTCGTGTAGAACTCGATGCTCGCCGCCAGGTCGCGCACGAACAGCGACGGGTGCACCGTCTCGCACGAGGTGGGCGGAGCAGGCGGATCGTGCATCGGAGGGGTTCGCCGGGTGACGGGCGGAGGCACGAGTGCAGGCACGCAAAACTCACCCTGCGGCGGGCGCGGCGCAAGGGAAAACGCAGCCGCCCGGCGGCCGTCTGGCGCGCCGGGCGGCGGTGCGGGGCGCGTCCGGCGGCTACGTCTCCGCGACCTTGATGATTCGCAGCATGTTGGTCAGGGCCTTCGCCGGATCGAATGCGGCGGAGCCGGAATGCGTGCGGATGGCGCTCAGCTCCTCCGTGGCCGGCAGCTTGACGCCGGGCGTCAGGTTGAGCGGCGTCAGGTTGTAGACCGGTGCCGTCCACGTGGCGCCGAGGCCCGTGGCCGCGCCGTCGATGGCCGTGGCGAACGCGGCGGGATTGCCGGCGATGTTGCCGACCTGCGTCCCGTACGTGGATGCGATGCTGGCCTCGTGCAGCGAGCCGCCGATGGCGGTGTTGATGTCCGTGGCCGTCATGCCGATGGTGCCGAGGGCGGTGCGCAGCGCGTTCGCGAGCTCGACGTTGTTGGGATTGGGGGGCATGTCTCTCCCGCGGTATGGGTCGTGGAGATCGCACAGGACGCGAGGCCGGCCGGTGGCGCCTGCCCGGCGGGACCTCGCGCCAATAGATGATCCACGAACCATCCGCCCGCAAGGCAAATGGTTGCTATGTTTACGCTTAGCGCACAACGGGGAGAGACGGCGGGAGTCGTATCGCGCTGACAAGCCGCTGCGCAGGGCGGCGAAGCACCCCCGCGGATCAGCCCGCGCGGGTCGGGAGCGTCAGGCGGGGGAGTACGCGGGGAATGCCGTCCACAGGCGCGGGAACCTCGCCGATGCGCGTGGCACCCATCCTCGTGTAGAAGGCTTCGGCGTTGGGATCGGAGTCGATGACCAGCGTGTCTGCGCCCAGCGATGCCGCGGTCGCGCGCGCGTGCGCGAGCAGCGCCCCGCCAATCCCCTGCCCGATGGCTGTGGGGTGCACCCACATGTGTTCCAGGCTGCACGCGCCGTCCTGCATCTCAAGCGCGTAGAAGCCAAGCAGGTCCTCCCCCTCAGCCGCCACGAAAACGGGTTCGCTGGCGATGCGCTCCGGCGTGAGCGTCAGCGCGTCGCGCCACGATGCGATCCAGTGCTCCGGATAACCCCAGTGCCGCTTGGATGCGTGGGCAAGCGCCGTCAATGCGCGCGCCTCGTCAGGGCGTGCAGGGCGAATGCGACCGTCCATGCGCCCGCTCCCGTGGGAAGCTCAGGAATCCATCATCCGGTTGTACTGCCGCCAGCCGGCACCGGCCGACCGCATTCGTGTCCGCCCCGTAGGTCCCGTACGACAGCCACGGATTCACCGTCTCGCAGGAGATGTGCGGAAGCTTACGTATGTCCGTGAGCGATCTCACGGGTGCAGCAGCAACACGTGCCGAGGCAGCAATCCCGATGCTCAACGCACCTCCCGCGCACGGTACATTTGCTGAGCAGGCCGGCCGCCCCTGAGAGCGGTCGGCCTGCGTCTCTCATGCCCGGAGGAACGAACGATCAGAGGGAGATGCCAAGGGCCTTAGCTGCGATCGTCAACACCGCGCTACCGTTGATGAATCCGGCTGCGAACCACCGGTCCTTTCCCTGGCCGAACCGGCGGCCCGCCGAGAGCGCAACGGGCAGGTCCGCGATGCGCGGCCCGATCATCAGGACAACCGGCTCAATCCCAAGATACACTTGTCGTCCAATCTTATCATCGGTACTGAAGTTGGTGCCGACCATCACGCGCACGTGGTCTATGAACTTGCCGGCACCGATCGCTCCACGCTGCTTGAGGAGGTCCGCGACGTTGGGGAATGACAGGTCCAGGCCGACGATGCGCGGCAGCTCCGTGGTGTCGGAGCCCTCGACGAGCGCGGCTCCAACCAGGAGCGACGGCTGTGGGTGAGCCACGGCATGGACGACGTGCGGCCGCAGGTAGCGTTGCGCGCCAGCCGGATCGGTCGGAAGCACGAAGGTGCTATCGCGCTTGATCCAGACGCGCAGCTCCTGCTCTCCGACCGCGCTCGAAAGCAACCACTTGAACTGTGCCGCACATTCGAACCGGCCAGGGTCCAACTCACTCCACAGCGCGGGCACCTCCCACCGCTGCGGTTGCGGCGTCGCGGCGTTGGCGATGCTGAGGTACTCGACCACCACCTGCGTCTTCTGGCACGTCGCCGCGTCGGCTTCGATCTGCACCTCGACCGGGTCGGTCAGGTACTTGCCCGCGTACGAAGAGTGCCCGCGGCTGGGCGCCACGTCCTCAATATAGGGGACGGCGGCCGTAGCGGGCGCCCGCCTCGCGATCCGGATCTGGCGGCGCATGATCGTCCCGTCGTGCGTCGCTGTCGCGGTGACGGTGATCGGCTCGTCCGCCACCACGCCGGACCACGGAGCGGTGATATAACCCCCGACGTCGGAGATCCCGCTCTGGATCACGTCGCCATTGCTAGTTTCGAAGCTCACGAGGGTGGGCGGCAACGGCTTGCCGTCGGCTGTCCGGAGCTGCAGCACCAGCCGCAGCCGCTGGGCGCCGGGATCGGTCTGGACACGGCAGGCCGTCTCGGCGGGGGCGGCTACTGGCGGATCGACGCATTGGATTGACTGCCCGTGCGCGGGAGCCGCGAGAACGAGAGCGAAGGCGAGCGCGCCTGACGAACGCAGGAACCGCATGCGATCCTCCGTGCTGACCGGTGATGGTTCTGCATGGCCCACGGCTGCGGCCACGTCATGACACCGATCTAGATGGACGGAGGAGGAAAAATTCCGCGGTTGCCGGCGACGCAGCTCCCGCGGTCACACGGCGGCGAGCTCAGGAATCCATCATCCGGTTTTCGAACTGCCGCCAGCCGGCACCGTCCCAGCGCACCCCGTTTTCGCCGTAGGCAATCCATACGGCTGAAACGGGTGGCGGCAGGTCGGGCGGCGATGCGGGGAGCGTCTCGATCTCGCGACCCAGGTACGACTCGACCTCCCACGCGGCGCCGCCGACCGCCACCGACACGAACACGTGGCATTCCTTCGCGCCTGACGATTCGAGCTTCGACAGTACGTCGGCTCTCTCCGGCGCGCGAAGGAATTCTTCGATCCACGCCGGAAGCGCGGTGCCCTCCCGGTCCACGGCGCCGCCGATGCCGGTCAACGAGAGGTGCACCAGTCCCTGGCCGCGCGTCCGGAAGCAGTGCGCGGACTCGATGCGGAGCCGCTCGATGGACGCGGCCAGCGACGGGTTGGACCGCTGCAGCCGCCAGTCCGGCAGCTCAGAGATTTCCAGCTCCTCGCACTCCTGTAGGAGGGCTTCCAGCGGCGCGGAAAGCGAGTCCATCCGCACGCCGGGCATCAGCTCCACGGTCCAGTCGCCCGCAACCGCCAGCTCCAGCGGCTCCGGGGCAGGACCGGAGTTCCACGTCTCGCCGCGAACGGGGTCCACCGCGCCGACGCACTCGATCGCGACGTCGGGATGCAGCGCATCGCCGACGACGAGATCGACCATGCCCGGCCGGCTGCCGTCGTCGTGCAGCGTGACGGCGCGCTTCAGCTCGCGCTCAACGATCCGCCGCGCCCAGTCTTCAGGAGTCATCGGTAGGCTATTCCCGCTCCACCAGGTCGCCCCAGCGGAGCTTGCGGCGGAGGGTGGAGAAGAAGGTCTGGCCGGGAAAGCGCACCAGGCGCACGGGCGTCTCCGCGCGGCGCACCACCACGCGCTGGCCCGGCACCAGGCGCTCGAAGTCCTGCCCGTCGATGGTCAGGATCAGCTCCTCGGAGGGCGACAGCACCTCCGCCACCACGGTCTCGTGGGCGGGGAGCACCAGCGGCCGCACGCCCAGGGTGTGCGGGCAGATGGGAGTGGCGATGATGCAGTCCACCGTCGGCGAGACGATGGGGCCGCCGGCGGAGAGCGAGTAGGCGGTGGAGCCCGTCGGCGTGGCCAGGATGATCCCGTCCGCGCTGTAGCTGCCGACCACGTCGTTGGACGCGCTCACGCTCAGCCGGATGACGCGCGCGGCGCCGCCCTTGTGCAGCACCGCGTCGTTCAGCGCGACGTGCATGCGCCCGGGCTCGCCGTCCTCGCGCTCGGCGTGGACGGCCAGCACCATCCGCTCGTCCAGCGTGTACTCGCCCGCCAGCCAGTGCGCCAGCGCCTGGTCCACGTCCGCGTCGCCGGCGGAGGTCAGGAACCCCAGTCGCCCCAGGTTGACGCCCAGCACCGGCACCCCGTCCAGCGCCACCATGCGGGCCCCGCGCAGCAGCGTGCCATCGCCCCCCAGCGTGACCAGCAGGTCCAGCTCCGGCCGCCGCTCCGCCGTCAGCGCCTCGCCGTCGACCAGTGCGGCCAGCGGCTCCTCGAACAACAGCTCGACCCCCGCCCGCCGCGCGTGGTCGCGCAGGCGGACGAGGGTCGGGTGCAGCAGGTCGTAGTTGGAATGGCCGACGACGCCCACGCGCCGCGGCCCCTCCCCGTTCGCCATCACGCCGTCTCGGCCAGCTTCCGCAGCGGCTTGGCGAGCAGCGCCCGCGCCCGCGCCGCGATGCCCTCCGCCGTGAGCCCCAGCTCCGCCAGCAGCTCTGCCCGCTCGCCATGGTCCACGAAGCGGTCCGGCAGCCCCATGCTGGCGCCCCGCACCCCCGGCCAGCGGTCCGCCACGGCCCGCCGCACGCAGGCGCCGAAGCCGTTGACCTCCGTGCCCTCCTCCACCGTCAGCACGTGGCCGTGGGCGGGGAACAGCCGCTCCAGCGCGGCCTCGTCCAGCGGCTTGATGAAGCGGCAGTCGACGACGGACGCGGCGATGCCCTCTCGCTGCAGCGCCTCCGCGGCGGCCACGGCGGGGAGCACCATGGTCCCCGTCGCCAGGATGGCCAGGTCGCGGCCGGTGCGCAGCGTCTCCCAGGTGCCGTACGGCGTGGCGGGGATCTCCGCCAGCGGGCGCGGCAGCGCGGGCACCGCGTCGCGGGGGATGCGGATGCAGAAGGGGCCGCGGTCCCACTCGAGGGCCAGCCGCAGCAGCCCGGCCAGCTCCTCGCCGTCGCGCGGCGCGGCCACGGTCATCCCCGGCACGGCCAGCATGTAGGGGATGTCGATGCCGCCGTGGTGCGTGGGCCCGTCGTCGCCCGCGATGCCGGCGCGGTCCATCACGAACACCACCGGCAGGTCCTGCAGGGCGACGTCGTGGACGATGGAGTCGTAGGCGCGCTGCAGGAAGGTGGAGTAGATGGCCACGACGGGCTTGAGCCCCTGCGTCGCCAATCCCGCCGCGAAGGTGACCGCGTGCGCCTCCGCGATGCCCACGTCGAAGAAGCGGTCCGGGTGCGCCTTCTCGAAGATGTCCGTCCCCGTCCCCGTGGCCATGGCCGCGGTGATGGCGACGACGTCCTTGTCCTCGCGCGCCAGCTCCGTCAGCGCCTCGCCGAAGACCTGCTGGTAGCGCGGCAGCCCGGCGGCGGACTTCTTGAGCGGCGCGCCCGTCGCCTTGTCGAAGAGCGCGGCGGCGTGCCACTTGACCTGGTCCGCCTCCGCCGGGGCGAATCCCTTCCCCTTGGTCGTGAGCACGTGCACCAGGCGCGGGCCCTTCATCTGCCGCACCTGCTCCAGCACGCGGACCAGCGCGTTGACGTCGTGGCCGTCCACGGGGCCCGCGTAGCGGAAGCCCAGCTCCTCGAACAGCATCCCGGGGACGAACATGCCCTTCATCGCGTCGTCCGCGCGCACCGCGAAGTGCTCCACCATCTCGCCGATGGTGCCCAGGCGCGGCGCGGCGTGGATGACGCGCTTGACCTCGTCGCGCACGCGGTTGTAGAGCGGGCTGGTGCGGACGCCGGTCAGCTTCTTGTGGATGCCCAGGTACTTGTGCAGCGCCCCCACGTTGGGGCTGATGGACATCTCGTTGTCGTTGAGGACGACGATGAGGTCGCGGTCGGTGTGGCCGGCGTTGTTGAGCGCCTCGTAGGCCAGCCCGCAGGTCATGGAGCCGTCGCCGATGACGGCGATGACCTCGAAGTCCTCGCCGCGGATGTCGCGCGCGGCGGCCACGCCGACGGCGGCGGAGATGGAGGTGGCCGCGTGGCCGGCGCCGAAGACGTCGTACTCGCTCTCGTCGCGGCGCAGGAAGCCGGACAGGCCGTGGCGCTTGCGGATGGTGTCCATCCGCTCGTTGCGCCCGGTCAGGATCTTGTGGGGATAGGCCTGGTGGCCCACGTCCCAGATGAGCTGGTCGCGGGGCGTGTCGAACACGCGGTGCAGCGCGACCGTCAGCTCCACGGTGCCCAGGTTGGAGCCGAAGTGGGCGCCCTTGTGGCGGCTGACCACGTCGATGACGCGGTCGCGCACCTCCACGCACAGCTCCGGGAGCTGCGCGTCCGCCAGCTTTCGCACGTCCTCGGGCGACTTCACCGCATCGAGCAGGGCCACGGCACCCATCCGCTTCAGGTTTCCAGGGCGCGGAGCTTCCCCGCGCCGGTGTCCAAATCTACGAGCCCGAGCCGCGCTCGTCCAATCTCCGTCATGGCTCTGACTTTACGATACAAAGTACCGTGTTCGACGTCAACAGCAAGAATCACGCAGAGCCGCGGAGGACGCAGAGAACTACGGGAGCGGTTCTCTGCGTCCTCTGCGTCTCTGCGTGAGAAATCCGTTCAGGGATGAAGCAGGAAGGCGAGGACGATGCCGTAGAGCGCGCCGACCAGCACCTCCAGCGGGGTGTGGCCCAGCAGCTCGGCCAGGCGCACGGCCTCGATGGTGTGGTGCTCCTTCATCTCCTCGATCATGCGGTTGAGGATGCGCGCCTGGCGCCCCGCCGCGCGGCGGATGCCGGTGGCGTCGTACATGATGATGAGCGAGAAGAAGGCGGTGATGCCGAAGATGGGCGAGCCCCACCCGTGCCCGATGCCCACCGCCGTCGACAGCGCGGTCACCGAGGCGGCGTGCGCGGACGGCATGCCGCCGGTGCCCACCAGGCGCGTGAAGTCCGCGCGCTTCCGCCGCACCATGCCGCGCACGAACTTGATGGCCTGCGAGGTCAGCATGGCCAGCAGCGCCAGGGCCAGCGGCGGGTTCCACGCGATCGCGGGGCGAAAGAGCTCGGCGATGGCGTTCACCGCTCGCGCTCCAGCACGTACGCGGCGATGCCCCCCAGCTCCGGCGCGTGCAGGCCGGCCCGCCGCAGCGCCTGCACCGCGCGCGCGCCGCGCTCCTCCGCCATCGCCCGCGCGCCCTCCAGCCC
>DASTLD010000147.1:0-17600 GCA_035715345.1 Longimicrobium sp. | reverse complement strand
ACCGCCACAAGCCCGGCTGCATGCCGGCGGCCGCCACGCGGTCCGCAAGGTGGTGGTGAATGTGCGCGAGTAGCGATTTGAACTCCCAGAGTCAGAATTGACCATCCTTGTATCGGCACTGGTGAGCCATTATCCTTGGCGGGTCGGTGCGCTTCTACCGGCACAATCATGCGCTCAACCCGGAATAAGGAGGAGGAGATGACGCAACTTACAAATGCCGCGCAACGGGCGGCGGCGCTCTCGATCTACACAGGCCCCCGGCGCATCCGGATCATCGTCAATGGAAAGGTCCGGAACGGCAATACCTCCACCTATGATCGCCTGCAAAAATACG
Source organism: Longimicrobium sp. (assembly GCA_035715345.1). Classification (GTDB taxonomy): domain Bacteria; phylum Gemmatimonadota; class Gemmatimonadetes; order Longimicrobiales; family Longimicrobiaceae; genus Longimicrobium. Next base: position 17,266 of record DASTLD010000147.1, on the reverse strand, counting down.
TCGAAGGACTTAACCCGCACGTACGGGAGGTGGAATGCTGTGTCACGGAAGGGGCTGGGCACGCTAGCGAACTTGCGGAGAGCGCTACCCGGGAGAAGTTCGATGTTATCGCCGCCGCCGGAGGCGACGGCACCTTGCACGAGGTAGTGAACGGTGTCGTTGCGGGCGGCGGCGCGTTGACTACAACCACTGGCGCGGGTCCATTCACGCCCGCCGTGGCGCTACTCCCCCTTGGCACGGCGAACGATTTCGCCACGGCCACCGAGATCTCTAGTCGCAGCCTTGCTCAGAACGTCGAGTTCCTCGCAGCAGGTCGGATCACAACGATCGATCTCCCGGAAATCAACGGGCAGCACTTCGTGAACATGGCCACCGGTGGTCCCGGTACCCGCGGGACGGTCGTCCCGGAAGAAGTCAAACGCACGCTCGGACCGCTGGCGTACAAGCTCAAGGGGCTGTGGAAGTTCGTGAGTACAGGAAAGCCGAAGGCGCATTTAACCGCACCGGGCTTCGAGTGGGAGGGACGATTCTCCATGCTCGCTATCGGGAACGGACCACTCGCTGGCGGGGGATTGGCCCTCTGCCGCAACGCGGTGCCGAACGACGGCAAAGCGGACCTCCTGGTGATGCCGTATGCCGAGCGCTCGATGCGGATGGTGCGCGGCTCGGTGAGCACCATGTTTCGCTATTACGCCACACCAGTACGAATCGGAGCGCGGTTGCTCAGGGATGAACGTCCGTTGAAGCATGGTCTCGTGGGAGAATACCTGCACATCATTCAGGGGTTGGCTATCGAGCGGCAGGTCACGTCGCTTCGCATTGAATCCGAGAAGCCGCTCCAACTCAACCTCGATGGGCAGCCCGTCTTCTCCAGCGACTTCACGTTGCGAATGGGAACGCAGATCCGCTTCATGCTGCCGCCTTCGGGTGTGGTGGCGTAATCCCCGCCGCCGCCACGCGTGCCGCTGCGCAGACCTTCTGGCAGTGCGGCCGAGTTCTAGGGCAGGGTGGTGCGGGAGAGGGGAGACCTCCTCTCGCCCAGAATCTCCTGCGATCACCATCAAAAGCCACCCTCCCCCGGACCTGGGGGAGGGTGGCGAGGCCAAGCGAGCCGGGTGGTGGAGCGGCGTCCGCTATCCCCCCCGCAGCCGCCTGCGCTCCTGCTGCTCAGCGCGCACGCGCTTCTTCGCGTCCCTGACGCTCTCCCCGGGCTCGCGCACGCTCACCTCCACGCCCCCCATGATCGCCACGCCGCCGATGTGCAGCACGGGCGCGTTGGGATCGGAGGGCGGCGGACCGTATCGCCCGTCCTCGAAGCCGCCCATGATGGCGATGCCGTCCACGTCCACGTGCACCCCCGGCGGCACGATGATCTCCGCGCCCCCCATCATCGCGAAGATGGAGACGGTGGTCACGCCGGGGCCGAAGTGCGCGTCGCGGAAGTCGAGCCCCACGCCGCCCATCAGCGCCACCACGTAGATGTTCTTGGCCGGCGCCCAGCCGCCCTTCCGCTCCGCCCCGCCCATGATGCCGACGATGATCTGCTGCTCCTTGCTGTGGACGCTGCGCACCACCGGCGCCGCGGTCGACGCCGCCAGATGGTGCGGATCGATCACGGCCGGCAGGTCCGCGACGAGCGCCCGCAGCTCCTCCAGCGTCGTCGCCACCGTGGCGCGGTCCATCCGCTCCTCCAGGGCCTCGTCCGTGAGGTTGTCCACCGCGTAGTGCGCGGCGAGCTGCTGGATGATCGCCTGGCGCGTCTGCTCCAGCGGTACGGGGGTGGGCTGTGCCATCAGGGAGCTAGCGAGCGCAGGAAAAGGAGACGCGAAGTGCCGCCCCGGAACGTAGGCGCGGCCCCCGGCGCGAGCAAGCACGACGAAAGTGCGTGAGTGCGTGAGTGCGGAAGTGCGTGAGTGCACAAAGCTTGGGCATGGCGGTTGCACCCGCGGCGGGTCCGAGTGGTTCGCTGTGGCCCTGGGACGGAGACTGGAACGATGATGCGTACGCGGCTCCTGATGGCGGTGGTCGCCGCCGTGAGCTTCTCGGTGGCTGGGTGCAAGGTGGAGGTCAAGGACGAGGGCCGCCTGCCGGACGTGGAGGTCAAGGACGCGGGCGAGCTGCCGGAGGTGGACATCGACCCGGCGAACGTGGAGATCACCACCGACACGCAGAAGATCGTCACCCCAGAGGTCAACACCTCCCCCGCCGCGCCCGACACCAACTAGCACGGCCTGGCGCGGCTCCCCGGCCCCGGGCGGACAGAGTCCGCCCGGGGCTTTGCTGCGCCGTCGCCTTATGTCGTCATCCTGAAGGAGGCGCCGCACAGCCCCTCGTCCTCACGCGGTCCCGTGGCGCCGACTGAAGGATCTTGCCCGCATGCGCACCGGCTCGCGCGGCGGGTGGGACTCGCCTGCCGGTCTGTTCCAACGAGGCTGGCCCCGCAACAGTCGAAGAAGATCCTTCGGTCGCGCCCAAAGTCTGGCGCATGTGCAGGCTTCCACGCGGCGCTTCCTCAGGATGACAACGCAGGCGATCACGTAGACTGTGCTGGCGCGGCGGCATGGGGCTTCCTATCATCCGTCCGCCTTCCGCTCACTCCTGACGAACGACGGCTGATGGAATCGCGCTCGCTCGGCATCCTGCTGGTGGTGGTCGGCGCGATCATCGTGGTGGCCGGGCTGCTGGCGATGACCGGCGCGTTCGGCTGGTTCGGCCGCTTGCCCGGCGACGTGCGGTGGCAGAGCGGCAGCACGCGCGTCTACTTCCCCATCGTCACCATGCTGGTGGTGTCGGTGGTGCTCAGCCTGATCCTCGCCCTCGCGCGCCGCTTCTTCTGATCCCGCGGGCCCGCGCCCACGCACTTCCGCACTCACGCACTCGTCCGTGAACCGCCCCTGGCAGATCTGGATCGACACGGGCGGCACGTTCACGGACTGCCTGGCGCTCGACCCCGCGGGCGGGCTGCGCCGCGCCAAGGTGCTCAGCAGCAGCGCCCTGCGCGGGACCGTCGCGGAAGTCATCGCCCCCGACGCGCTTCGCCTGGACGAGGAGTGGAGCGCCGCGGCCGGCGTGCTGGACGGCCTGCGCCTCCGCGTGCTCCGCTCCGGCGCCGGGTCCGTCCCCATCGCCCGCTACGATCCGTCCGCGCGGGTGATGCGCCTGGCGGCAGCGGTGGAGGCGGAGGCGGGCGCGGCGGTGGAGGTGGCGTCGGACGAGGAGGCGCCGGTGCTGGCGGCGCGGCTGGTGACGGGCACGCCGTCCGGCGCCGCGCTGCCGCCGCTGGCCATGCGACTGGCCACCACGCGCGGCACCAACGCGCTGCTGGAGCGCCGCGGCGCGCGCACGGCGCTGTTCATCACCCGCGGCTTCGGCGACCTGCTGCGCATCGGCAACCAGCAGCGGCCGGACCTGTTCGCGCTGGACGTGCGCACGCGCGAGCCGCTGTACGCCGCGGCGCGCGAGGTGGACGAGCGCCGCGCGGCGGACGGCTCCGTGCTCGTCCCGCTGGACCCGGGCGCGCTGCGCGACGCGGCGCGGGAGCTGGCGGGCGATGGCATCCGCTCCGCCGCCGTGGCGCTGATGCACGCCTTCCGCGCGCCGGAGCACGAGCGCGCCGTGCGCGATGCGCTGCGCGACGCGGGGTTCGAGCACGTGTCGCTGTCGTCGGACCTGGCGCCGTTCATCGGGCTGCTGGCGCGCGCGGACACGGCGGTGGTGGACGCGTACCTGGGCCCGGTCATCGGGCGCTACCTGGACGGCGTACGGCGCGAGCTGGGCGGCGGGCGGCTGCACGTCATGACCAGCGCCGGCGGCCTGGTGCGTCCGGAGGACTTCCGCGCCAAGGACTCGCTGCTGAGCGGGCCCGCGGGCGGCGTGGTGGGCGCCGCGGCGGCCGGGCGGCGCTCCGGCTTTCCGCGGGTGATCGCGTTCGACATGGGCGGCACCAGCACGGACGTGGCGCGCTTCGACGGCGACTTCGAGTACGTGTGGGAGCACGAGGTGGGCGGCGCGCGCATCGTGGCGCCGGCGCTGGCCATCGAGAGCGTGGCCGCGGGCGGGGGATCGGTGTGCGCGTTCGACGGTCAGGGGCTGCGCGTTGGGCCGGAGAGCGCGGGCGCGCAGCCGGGGCCGGCGTGCTACGGCGCGGGCGGCCCGCTGACGCTCACGGACGCCAACCTGCTGCTGGGGCGATTGGACCCGGCGCGATTCGCCATCCCGGTGGACGCCGCGCCCGCCGCCGCCGCGGCCGATGCGCTCGCCGCCCGCGTCCGCGCGGAGACGGGCGAGCCGGTGACGCGCGAGTCGCTGCTGGCGGGGCTGGTGGAGATCGCGGACGAGCGGATGGCGGACGCGATCCGCGGCATCTCCCTGCGCCGCGGCTACGATCCCGCGGAGTACGCGCTGGTCGCGTTCGGCGGGGCCGGGGCGCAGCACGCGTGCGGGGTGGCGGCGCGGCTGGGCATCGCCACCGTCGTGGTGCCCACGGACGCGGGGCTGCTGAGCGCGCTGGGCATCGGCCACGCGCCGCTGGAGCGCTTTGCCGAGTGCCAGGTGCTGCGCCCCCTGGACGAGGTGGCGTCCGGCATCGCCCGCACCTTCGCCGCGCTGGCCGACGAGGCGGCGCAGGCCGTCGCGCGCGAGGGCGCATCGCCCGATGACATCGTCGTCCGCCGCCGCATCGCGAACCTGCGCTACGTGGGCCAGGACTCCACGCTGGCGGTGGAGTGGGACGACGCGACGTCGCTGCGCCATGCGTTCGAGGCGCGCTACACCGCCGTCTACGGCCACCGCCCGGGTGACCGGCCCATCGAGGTGGAGTCGCTGCGCGTGATCGCCTCCACGCGCCCCGAACCCGATCCCCCGCTCGCCGATCCATCGCCGGCCGACGCGCTTCCCGCCGGCACGCGCCGCGCCTGGGCCGGCGGGGGCTGGGCGGACGTGTCGCTCCACGAGCGCGATGCGCTGTCCCCCGGCGCGCGCCTGATCGGCCCCGCGCTCATCGCCGAGCGCCACAGCGCCACCTGGGTCGCACCCGGCTGGACCGCCCGCGTGGACGCCGCCGTCAACCTCGTCCTCAAGCAGTCCCCCGCCGCGCACGAGGATGCCGGCGCCACCCACTCCCGCACTCCCGCACTCACGCACTCCCGCACTTCGGTTCCCGAAGCCGTCCGCCTGGAGCTGTTCATCAACCGCTTCCGCGCGCTCGTTTCGGAGATGGGCGAGATGCTGCGGCGCACCGCGCTCTCCACCAACGTCAAGGAGCGCCTCGACTTCTCCTGTGCGCTGCTGGACGCGGAGGGCGAGCTGGTGGTGAACGCGCCGCACATCCCCGTGCACCTGGGCGCGCTGGGCCTGTGCGTGCGCTCCGTCCGCGGCGCGATCGCGATGGAGCCGGGCGACGTGGTGGTGACCAACCATCCCGGCTTCGGGGGATCGCACCTGCCGGACGTGACCGTCATCACCCCGGTGCACGACGATGCAGGCGCGCTGATCGGCTACGTCGCCAGCCGCGCGCACCACGCGGAGATCGGCGGCACGCGCCCCGGCTCCATGCCGCCCGCGGCCACGACGCTGGCGGAGGAGGGCGTCGTCATCGCCCCCATGCACCTGGTGCGCGGCGGCGAGGCGCGCTGGGAGGCGATGCGGGACGTGCTGGCCGGGGGACCGCATCCGTCGCGCGCCATCGACGACAACCTGGCGGACCTGGCCGCCGCCGTCGCCGCCAACCACCGCGGCGCCGAGCTGCTGCGCGCGCTGGCCGCGGAGCACGGGCCAGACGCCGTCGCCGGGTACATGGACGCGCTCAAGCGCCGCGCGGAGGACGGCGTGCGCGCGGCGCTGCGCGGCATCGGGGACGGCGAGTACGCGGCGGAGGAGCGCCTGGACGACGGCTCCGCGCTGCGCGTCCGCATCACCGTCGCGGGAGAGGCGGCGGCGATCGACTTCGCGGGCTCGGCGGAGGTGCACCCGGGCAACCTGAACGCGACGCCGGCCATCGTCCGCAGCGTCGTGCTGTACGTGCTGCGCCTGCTGGTACGCGAGCCGCTGCCGCTGAACGAGGGGCTGCTGCGGCCCGTGGAGCTGCGCATCCCCCCCGGCCTGCTGAACCCCGATTTCGGCGATGATCCCGCGCGCGATCCGGCGGTGGTGGGCGGCAACACGGAGGTCAGCCAGCGGCTGACGGACACGCTGCTCAAGGCGCTGGGCGTGGCCGCGTGCAGCCAGGGCACGATGAACAACGTGCTGTGGGGCAGCGAGCGGTTCGGGTACTACGAGACGGTGTGCGGGGGCAGCGGGGCGGGGCCGGGGTGGGACGGCGCCAGCGCGGTGCACACGCACATGACCAACACGCGCATCACCGACCCGGAGGTGGTGGAGCACCGCTACCCGGTGCGCGTGGAGCGCTTCGGCATCCGCCGCGGCTCCGGCGGCGCCGGAGCGCACCCCGGCGGCGACGGCGCCGTGCGCGAGCTGACCTTCCTGGAGCCGATGTCGCTCTCCGTCCTCACCCAGCACCGCCGCGAGGGCCCCTACGGCATGGACGGCGGCCTCCCCGGCGCCCCCGGCCGCCAGCGCGTCCACCGCGCCTCCGGCGAGGTGGAGGAGCTGGGTTCGGTGGATGGAACGGAGGTGGGGGAAGGTGACCGGCTGGTGCTGGAGACGCCGGGTGGCGGCGGATGGGGCAAGCCGGGCTGAGCGGCTGCCGCTGGGGGATGCGACGGCGCATCGGTGGCGCGAAATCACGATTTTCTTGCTCCCGCCGCGGGCGCGAATCAACTTGCCAGTCCCCCGCCCTGCGCCCGCCGCGCGGGGATTGCGTCACACCCCGCCGGTGCCCTGCCGGCACCCTCCCCGCCACACCGCAAGGAGCACCCGCATGTCCACGATCGCCGCACCCAAGCCCGGCACCCGCATCGAGCTGGGGAGCATCCCCATGGCCGGTACGTGCAACAACCTGGTCACCTTCAACGAGTTCACCGTCACGCTGGTCGGCACCCAGCTCCAGGCCTACGCGCAGGTCACGCCCAACAACGCGAGCGACAGCATCGTCGTGCTCACCGTCTCCGCGGGCGACGGCCAGGGGCGGACGTACGCCGGCGGCAACTTCGCCGCGGCGGGCGAGGCGGCGCTTCCCGGCGAGGCCGTGAGCGTGCTGGCGTACAGCGACGTCTACGACGTGAGCGTGTACGGCCGCACGATCACCGGCGTGGTGCAGGGGTACCTGCTGAGCGATAGCGGCAACTGCTGGGTCTACCAGTCCCAGACGTTCAACATCTGACCGCTTTCGCTGAACATACGACAGGCCCTCGCCGCGACCGGCGGGGGCCCGCTGTCTGCTTCTAGTCATCGTTCCGGCGCGGACCGCATCACCCGACCGGTTGATGCATCGTCAGGCGCCTTCCAGCTTGAATTTGCAATGCGAATGCATTACCATCTTGCCGAGTCCGACTGACCCGCTCCATGAGGAAGCAATGCTCACAAGCACCGTTACGGCGAAGGCCCAGACCACCCTGCCGAGCGGCGTGCGCAAGGCCCTCGGCGTTAAGCCCGGGGACAAGGTCTCGTACGTCATTCGTGGTGACGAGGCTGTCATCCGCAAAGCCGCGGCAGAGGAGGAGCAGGACCCTGTGCTGGGGGCGTTCCTCGATTTCATCGAGCGAGACATGGCCGAGCACCCGGAGCGGCTCCGGACGATGCCGAAGGATCTGTTCGACCGCATGCGTGCCCTGACGGTGGGCATGGAGATCGACCTTGACGAAAAGATCGAAGGGCCGGTCGGGCTCTGAGCCCGGTACGGACGGTGCGCGTGTCCCCGCCAGTGGTGACTTGCTCACGGTCCATGGCTGGTCCCTGCTTTTCTACCCTGCATTCCTCGATCAGCTCGAGCGTTTGATCGCCACCGTCGAGAACGAGGCCGCGAAGGGTGTGCTCGGCGCCAGTGCAAAGCTTCTCGGAGCGATCGATCTCCTCATCTATGACCAGATCCCGCACGATCCCGCGGATGTGCGCTTCCGCCAGGGCGGAACGCTCGGCCCATCGCGTAAGCACTGGTTCCGCGCGAAGTTCAGCGGCGGGCGCTTCCGGTTGTTCTTCCGCTTTCGCACCGACGCGCGTCTGATCGTCTACGGGTGGGTGAACGACGCGGAGACGTTGCGTACGTACGGCGCCAGGACCGATGCCTACGCGGTCTTCGAGCAGATGCTCGACCGCGGCGATCCGCCCGACGGCTGGGATGAGCTGGTGCGGAAGGCCAGTGCTCCCGAAGTGCTGGCGCGTACCCGCAATCTCTCTCGACGCTCCCGACGAGACGCGGAGCAGAAGCTCCCTTCTGCTCCCCTCCCCTTCCACCGAGCCGAATGAGCACACCGAACACCGACGCCGCGACGGCACCGCTGGAGCGCGGGCTGGGGGCGATGGACGCCACGCTGCTGGTCATCGGGTCGATGATCGGCTCCGGCATCTTCATCGTCTCCGCGGAGTCCACGCGGCTGGTGGGCGCGCCCGGGTGGCTGCTGGCGGCGTGGGCGCTGGCGGGGCTGCTGACGCTGACCGGCGCGCTGTCGTGCGCGGAGCTGGCCACGCTCTGGCCGCGCGCCGGCGGGCAGTACGTCTTCCTGCGCGAGGCCTACGGCCCCATGACCGGCTTCCTGTTCGGCTGGGGGATGTTCGTCGTCATCCAGACGGGCACCATCGCGGCCGTGGCGGTGGCGTTCGCCAGCTTCCTGGGCGTGCTGGTGGAGTGGGTGTCGCCCACGAGCTTCCTGGTGCAGCCGGTGATCCTGGGCCGCTACGCGCTGTCGCTCTCCACGCAGCAGCTCGTCGCCATCGCGATGATCCTGCTGCTGACCTGGAGCAACAGCCGCGGCCTGCGCACCGGACGTGTCATCCAGAACACCTTCACCGTCGCCAAGACTGCCGCGCTGTTCGGCCTGATCGTGCTGGGGCTGGTGGTGGGGTGGAACCTGCGCGCCGCGGCGTTCACCTCCGACTGGTGGAACCCCGCCGCCAACGGCTGGGACCCCGCGGCCGCGCAGCCGGGGCTGGCGGCGGCGGGCGGGCTGGCGCTGGCGCTGCTGCTGGGCCGGGCGATGGTGGGGCCGCTGTTCGCGCAGTCCGCGTGGAACAACGTCACCTTCACCGGCGGCGAGGTGCGCGACCCCGGCCGCACCCTGCCCCGCGCGCTGCTGGTGGGATGCGCGGTGGTGGTGGGGCTGTACCTGCTGGCCAACCTGGCCTACGTGGTCACGCTGCCGCTGGACGGCATCCGCGACGCGCCGCAGAAGCGCGTGGCCGTGGCCGCCATGCAGCAGATGTTCGGCCCCGCGGGCGCGGTGGCGATGGCGGTGGCCATCCTGGTCTCCACCTTCGGCTGCAACAACGGGCTGATCCTGGCCGGCGCACGGGTCTACTACGCCATGGCCCGCGACGGCCTCTTCTTCCGCCCCGTGGGCCGGCTGAACGCCGCGCGGGTGCCGGCCGTCGCGCTGGCGGCGCAGGGCGTGTGGGCGTCGCTGCTCACGCTGCCGCGCACCGTCACGACGGACGCGGCCACGGGGCAGCCGGTGTTCGGCAACGTGTACACGCAGCTCCTGGAGTACATCGTCTCCGTGGACCTGGTGTTCTACGGGCTGATGGTGGCCGCGGTCATCGTCATGCGCCGCCGCCGGCCGGAGCTGCCGCGCCCGTACCGCACCTGGGGGTATCCCGTGACGCCGCTGGTCTACATCACCCTCGCGGCGCTGCTGGTGGTGGACCTGGCCTACCTGACGCCGCAGACGTCGGGGATGGGATACCTGCTGGTGCTGACCGGCGTCCCCGTGTACCTGCTCTGGCGCCGGAGCGCCGCCGCGGCCCGTGGCGAGCCCGCGGCTGCCACCGACGCGCCTGGCTGATCGCCATCCACCAATCGCCGAAACGATGCGGCTGAAGACGATCCTCCCGCTCCTGCTCCTGGCCGCCGCGTGCGCGCCGCCCGCCTCCACGCCGGCGCTGGCGGGCGAGCAGGACGCGTTCTGGCGCGCGCTCCGCGGGCTGTGCGGGCGCGCGTTCGCGGGCACGGAGGTGGAGGCGCCGGCCGGCGACACCGCCTTCAAGGGCAAGGCGCTGGTGATGCACGTGCGCCAGTGCGGCCGGGACGAGATCCGCATCCCCTTCCACGTGGGCCAGAACCGCTCGCGCACGTGGGTGGTCACGCGCACGGCGAGCGGCCTGCGCCTCAAGCACGACCATCGCCACGAGGACGGGACGGAGGACGCCGTCACGCAGTACGGCGGCGACACGCGCACGGCGGGCACCGCAGCGCGGCAGGAGTTCTACGCGGACGCACACACCACATCGCTGATCCCCGCCGCCGCGACCAACGTATGGACGATGGAGGTCGTGCCCGGCACCCGCTTCACCTACGCGCTGCGCCGGGAGGGCACCACCCGCCGCTTCCGCATCGACTTCGACCTCACGCGTCCTGTCCCGCCCCCGCCGGCGCCCTGGGGCTTCGCGGCCACCCGCCCGGTGCCCGCACCCTGGCGCCCGGCGGAGACGCACCGCGCGACGTCGGTCACCCGCCGCCCCTGAGGCCGCGCCACGCGTCCTACAAGGAATCGGCCCCCGCGGCGGATGCCGCGGGGCCGCTCTCGTTGCATGCCTCGGCCTGTGCCGGGTCCCGCGCCGGGTACGGGTCGGGCTCGGCGGCTGCGAGGCACCGTATCAGTTGTCGACGATGATGATGCGGCAGCACTTGTACGGGCCGCCCAGGCAGGTGTTGCTGCACGTCGAGCAGGTGCCTTCCGGCTCCCACAGGTTGCGGTAGCACTGCTGATCGGCCGCCTGGAGAGTGCCGCTGCTCGATGCGGCGGCGCCTGCCAGCGCGGCGACGAGGAACAACGCGCGCGTCTTCATCGAAGGTCCTCCTGCTGGAAGTGAGGAATGCTACCCGGCGCGGGTAGTGGGTCAGGAGCGGGGTGGGCCTGGCTCCGGCAGCTCGTCCGCGAACGACCGCGAGCGGACGTTCCTGAAGCGGCGGGCGTGGCCTATCCCGTAGGTCGAACCGTCGGACAGGCGCACGCGCAGGACGGCCGGGGTCACGAGCGGAGCCGGGCCGAGACCCAGCGAGTCGAGCGTGGAAAACGACGCGAGCCCGGCCCGCAACCGTTCGCGGCGGAGGAAGCGGAGCACCGCGTTCGAATCGGAAGCGAGCGTCCACACGAACACGCTGGCGCGGCCACGGTACCGGTGCTGAAGCTCCCGGAGCTGCCGGCCCAGGTCTTCGCACCCGGGCAGATCGCGCCCGCGCAGCACCACGACCGTGGCTACCGAATCGCCGGGGCCGGAATCCAGCCCGGCGAGCGCCGCCCTGCTCAACCAGCCCTTGATCCGCGCCACCGATGCATCGTACTCCGCCCGAATCTCCCCCGCGGACGGTGCACGGCTGGCCGGCGTGAGCGCCTGCCTGGCCCGTTCGCCCACGATCCCGGCGGCGATCCCCACCGCCAGCCCGCCGAGCGCCACGGCGGTCAGCCGGCGCAGGCTGCGGGCATGCATCATCGTGCCTGCTCCTTCCCGCGGACGAGCCGGAGGCGGGAGACGCGGACCTTCTCGTGCTCCGCATCGGCGTATCCCAGAAGCAGCGCGCTCCCCCTTTCGTCCCGCCCGAAGAGACCCGCGGGAACCTCGCTCCGGGCCAGGTGGTGCAGCTTCCCTCCACTCAGGCCGAGCGCGATCAGGGTACCCCCCTCGACGAGGTCACTCCCGGCGCGCGCATCGTACGGCGCCACGTAGACGACGGCCGTCGCGCTGTCCAGGGCAATGATCCGAAACACCTGCCGGTTGTCCTGCGTGACCCAGTTGCCATCCGGGCGGCGGGGTCTGCCGCGGTTGCGGGCGAGCAGTTGCTTCGTGGTGGTAAGCGGGCGAACCGGGTCGACGGGTGCCGACGCCAGGAGCCGCCCCGAGTAGTCGAACGCGAAGATGCTGTCTCCTCCCACGAGCCCGGCGAAGACCACACCGTCGCGCCCGTCGGCATCGACGAACACCCGCTCGGCCAGCGCGGCGGTCCCGTCGAAATGATGCGACTGGTCGAAGAAGGTGCTGACGCGCTCTCCGCCCGGGCGTACGAGGGTGAGAAGTCTCCTGGCCACGTTTCCCATCGCGGTCCCCACGAGGAGGAAAAGCGAGTCGTCGACCACCCGTACGAACATCACCCCGTGGCCGGCCAGGCGTTGAACCGGCACCATGCGCGCGTGCCGGCCCGCGGGAGAGAAGATGTTGAGCCCGCGAGTGAGGTCATACGCGGCGATGGAGTCGTGGTACGTCTCCATCGAGAACAGCGATCCGAACTCGTCGGGTCCCTGCCCCGCGCGGCCGACCGTCCCGATGCGGCGCCCGTCCAACGCGTAGAGCTTGATGTTCCGATCGGAGACGTCCGATACGAGCAGGCCGCGGCCTCTCCACTCCGAGATCGCGGCGGGAACGGCCAGGATCGGAAGCGTGTCGTCATCGAGCACGGCGAGCGCGGAGATCTCGAGTCTGTGCGCCTCCGGCGGTCGCTCGGCGGTGCGGTCCGGGGCGGAGTCGGCGCAGGCGGAGGCCGTGAATGCGAAGAGCAGCAGCGGGGCGGCGCGATGACGGCATCTCATAATGGAATGTCCCGGATGAGGTCCATCCGACAGAATGTGACGCCAAGTGCCCGCGAATCAAGCAAACGTTTGTCATCCCCCGAAGCCGCCACGGCTAGAGCGCCTCGACGATCAGCGCGGAAAGGGCGCCGTCCAGCCGCGCCATGCCCTGCAGGGTGGCGGGATCGAGCTTGCCCATCGCGTCCGACCGGAGCGAACTGCAATCACGCGAGGGCGCAGAGGAAAACAGGAGCCGCAGAGGAACTTCGTGCTGTTCCTCTGCGGCTCTCTTTTCGACCTCTCTGTTCCCCTCTGCGTGAAAATGCAGTTCCCGTCCCGGTCACCGCGGCTCGTCGCCGCTGCCGATGGGGGCGCCGGGGGGGATGGTGGGCGGCTCCAGGCGCTGCTGCGGGTTGTACGGGCGCTCCAGGAAGCGCGCGATGTCCGCGGCGAGCAGCGCGCGGTGTGCCTGCGCCGGGCCCGCCGGGGTGCCGTCCACCTGCGAGGTGCGCCGCAGCCGCACCAGCTCCGCCATCGCCAGGGCGCGCACCTGCGGCATCTCCGCCTCTTCCGCCAGCCGCATCAGCCGCTCCACCACCACGCGCTCGACCGCGCGATCCAGCTCCGCCAGGTACGGGTCCGTCTGCGCGCGCCCGAAGGTGGCGCCCGACAGCCGCTCCAGCAGCCACTCCAGCCCCGGCATGGACGGGTCGAGCGCGTGCTGCTCCACCAGCCGCGCCGCGCGCTCGGGGTTCAGCAGCAGCGACACCGTCAGGTCCGCCGCGGAAACCGCCGGCGACACGGCGTCGAAGGACAGGCCCGTGTACCGGTCGAACAGCTCGCGGTGCGGCTCGTAGGTGAACGGCCGCGGCGGCAGCACCTGCAGCACGCGGCGCGGCATGGCCAGCTCCGCGGGGTCCAGCGTCAGCAGCAACGCGTCCATCGCGGCGCGCTGGCGCTCCGCGGGCACGGGCCGCAGCGGCACCTGCCGGTCACCGCGCAGCGCGAAGGTGTACTCCTGCCCCGCGATCAGCTTGACCGCCGCCTCCGTCTGGTAGCGGTGGTGCAGGTACAGCGGCACCAGCACCTCCTCCAGCGTGGCCAGCGGCCGCCCCGCGCGGATGGCCGCCTCGCCGAAGCGCTCCAGCGCCGCGCGGCGCACCCGCATCATCCGGCGCAGCTCCGCCGCCGGGTCCGCCGCGTTGTCCCACAGGTGCGCGCCGGGGTGCACGCTGCCGGTGGGGCGCGCGTCCTGGTCCGTCAAAAAGGTCAGCCCCCGCGCGCGGCCGCCGGACAGGATGGTGTCCAGCGCCATCCGCTCGTCCACGCCCGGGGGAAAGTCCTGGTATCCCCAGGTGACCGCCAGCCTGTCCCAGGCGCCGATGCCCTCCGCGTAGGCCTGGGAGAGGTCGATGGAGCCGTCCTCGCGCAGCGCCACCAGCGGGTGCGGGTAGTCCATCACGCTGGCGCGGCCCTGCGTGCTGGCCACGTAGTTGTGCGCGATGCCCAGCGTGTGCCCCACCTCGTGCGCGGAGAGCTGGCGGATGCGGGCCAGCGCCATGCGCAGCATGTCGGGGGGCACCTCCGTCCCCGTGCGGTAGGGCGAGAGCAGGCCCTCCGCCAGCAGGTAGTCCTGCCGCACGCGCAGGCTGCCCAGCGACACGTGCCCCTTGATGATCTCGCCCGTGCGGGGGTCGGTGACGGTGTTGCCGTAGCTCCAGCCGCGGGTGGCGCGGTGCACCCACTGGATCACGTTGTAGCGCGCGTCCATGGGGTCCATCCCTTCCGGCATCACCTCCACCTGGAACGCGTTGCGGTACCCGGCCGCCTCGAACGCCTGGTTCCACCAGCGCGCGCCCTCCAGCAGCGCCGTGCGCACCGGCTCCGGCGCCGCGTTGTCCACGTAGTAGACGATGGGCTCCACCGCCTCGCTGGCCGCCGCCGCGGGGTCGCGCTTCTCCAGCCGGTGCCGGGCGATGAACCGCTGCACCAGCTCCTCGCCGATGGGCGACGAATAGTCCGCGTAGCGGACGCCGAAGAAGCCCGCGCGCGGGTCGCTGCGGCGCGGCTCGTACCCCGGGGGCGGCAGCGCCACGAACGAGTGCCGCTCGCGCACCGTGATGGCCTCCGGCGTGGGCGTCACGCTGCGCACCCAGGCGCCGGGGTTGTCGCCGGTGAAGGTGAGGGTGACCTCGATCTCCGTGTTGCGCGGGAACGCCTTCGTGTTCTCCAGGAAGAGCGCGCTGCGGGTGGCGTCCAGCCGGAAGTCGCCCTGGCGCGCGCGGCGCAGCGCGGGCACCACGCCGTGCACGTCACGCAGCGCGAAGTCCGTCGCGTCCACCAGCACGCGGCCGTCCGTCTCCGCCTTGACCTCGAATCCCCACAGCACGGACGTCGCGAAGCTCTGCTCCACCGCGCGCCGCTCGTTGGCGTCGGCGGACGACGCGCGGTGGTCCAGGTTGGGCTGCACCATCATCACCCGCGGTCCCACGCGCTCGAAGCGCACGATGCGCTCGCCGCCGATCTGCCCGCGGTCCAGGCCGATGTCGTTGGAGCCCAGGCCGGAGGGGAGTGAAACCACGTAGATCAGCTCCTCGTTCAGCCGGGGGATCTCCAGCCACAGGCGGCCCGCCGCGGCGTCCCAGTAGAGCGGCAGCAGGCCGTCGCGCTTCTCCATCCCGCGCGTCTTCTCGGCGATGGGGGGCAGCGGGGCGGCCTGGGCGCGGAGGGGCCCGGCGGGCGCGGCGGCGGCCAGCGCGGCCAGGGCCAGCAGGCGGATGCACTTCATGGCGCGGATTTCGGTCCGGGGAATGCGGCGGATCGGGGACGGCCTCAACCTACGCCGCGCGCGCGGCGCCTTCAACACGCGGAGGGGGGATGATGCGCATCCGCGCGGACGGCCTGGTCTTTCGCACCACCGAGTACGGCGCGGGCGAGCGGATGCCGGCGCACTGGCACCCCGTCACCTCCGTGAGCCTGGTGATGCGCGGCTGCGTGCAGGAGGAGGCGCGCGGCACGGAGCTGCAGGCCACCTGCTGCGCGGTCGTGGTCAAGCCGGCGGGGACGGTGCACGCCAACCGCTTCGGGCCCGCGGGGGCGCGGCTGGCCAGCATCGACCTGGACCCGGGGTGGGAGGAGCGCGTCCCCGGCGGCGTGGCCCCGCTGGCGCGCTGGCGCTGGGTGGAGGGCGGCCCGGCGGCGCGCACGCTCTGGCGCCTGCTCGCGTCGGCGCGGGCGGAGCCGGAGCAGGGGGCGGCGCTGCTGGCCGGCGGCTTCTGGGAGATGGTGGACGCGCTGGGCGACGACGGCGCCGCCGCGGTGCGCCACGCTCCGCCGCCCTGGCTGGCCGCCGTGCGCGACCGGCTGCACGACGAGGCGGATTCGGCGCCGCGCGTGCGCGACCTGGCGGAGTCGGCCGGCGTGCACCCGGTGTACCTGGCGCGCGCGTTCCGCCGGGCGTATGGCGTGCCGGTCACGGAGTACCAGCGGCGGCTGCGGGTGATGGCCGCGGCGCACCGCATCGCCAGCACGGACGAGCCGCTGGCGCGCGTGGCGTACGCGTCCGGCTTCGCGGACCAGGCCCACCTCACGCGCGGCCTCCGCGCGGACACCGGCCTCACGCCCGGTACACTCCGCCGCCTGGCTCAGGCCTGAGCCGCAATCTCACGCAGAGCCGCGGAGAACGCAGAGAACTACAGGAGATGAGAGAGAATCGCCCCTCCCCCGAAGTTGGGGGAGGGGCAGCGAGGAACGAGCGGGGAGGGGGCCTCCTTGGTTGAGAGGCACTCCGCCGGAAGAGCAGGTTTCATCCGTTCAAGACGGCCATGTTTTCACCCGATACCATCCCGGGAGACGCAGCGCGCGGCCGCCCCGCCGCGCCCGGAACCCCGCACGTGGAGGTATGGCGATGCCCCCGTTCCGATGGACCGCCGTGGCCCTGATCTCCCTCTCCACCCTGGCCGCCTGCGCCCCGCCCCGCGGCGTGCCCGCGCCCGCGATGTCGGCGGAGGACCGCGTGCTGGCGGACAGCTTGGACCCGTTCGTCCGCCGCTGGGTGGACGAGGGATACGTGCCCGGCATGGCCGTCGTCGTGGTGCGGCGCGGCGGGCCGGTGTACCTGCGCGGCTTCGGCGTGCGCGACGTGCGGACGCGCGAGCCGGTGACGCCGTCCACGGTGTTCTACATCGCCAGCAGCACCAAGTCGTTCACCGGCACCCTGGCGGCGGTGCTGGCGCAGCGGGGCACCATCGACCTGGACGCGCCGCTCAGCCGCTGGCTGCCGGAGCTGCGCATGCGCGCGCCGCTCTCCGCGGACTCAATCACCCTGCGCTCGCTGCTGACGCACACCGCCGGCTTCGAGAACGGCCCCGTCACCTTCCGCACCGCCTTCAGCGGCGACCACGACCCCGCCACGCTGCTGCGCCTGCTGGGCGAGAGCACGCCGCGCGAGCGCACCTACAGCTACGACAACCTGGGATACGTCGTGGCCGCGATGGCCATGGAGCGCGCCGCGGGGCGTCCCTGGCAGGACCTGCTGCGCATCGAGGTCTTCGCGCCGCTGGGGATGACGCGCACCACCGCGCGCGTATCGGAGGCGCAGGCCGCGGGGTGGCCCATGGCGACGCCGCACTTCACCGGGCCGGACGGGCCGGAGC
>DASTLD010000146.1:0-8719 GCA_035715345.1 Longimicrobium sp. | reverse complement strand
GGGAGGGTGCGAGCCTAAGCGAGCGGGTGGGGGCGCCCGCCTCCGCGCCGGTGCTTGCTTCGCGCGACGATTCCGGGCGCCGTCCGCGCGCTTACCCCGCCCGCAGCGCGGCCGGCGCGGTGGGGCAGACGAGGGCGATGGAGCAGCGCTCGCAGCAGGCCTTCCGTGCCGTGCAGACGGCGCGGCCGTGATCGATGATGCGGTGCGTGAAGACGACCCGCGCCTCCAGGGGCAGCAGCCTGAGCAGGTCGCGCTCGATCTCCACCGGGTCGTCGCTCTTCGTGAGCCCCAGGCGCGCGGCGATGCGCTTGACGTGCGTGTCCACCACCACCCCCTCCGCGATGCCGAAGCCCACGCCCAGCACCACGTTGGCCGTCTTGCGCCCCACCCCCGGCAGCGCCGTCAGCGCCTCCAGGTCGCGCGGCACCTGGCCCCCGTGGCGCTCCACCAGCGCCTGGCCCAGCCCGATCAGCGCCTTCGACTTGTTGCGGTAGAAGTTGAGGCTGCGCAGGTACCCCTCCATCTCCTCCTGCGACGCCTCCGCGTAGTCCGCCGCGGTGCGGAAGCGCGCGAACAGCGCCGGCGTGGCGCGGTTGACGGCCGCGTCCGTGCACTGCGCGGAGAGCACCGTGGCCACCAGGAGCTGGAGCGGGCCGTCGTGTTCGAGGGAGCAGCGGCTGTCGGGGTACAGCTCGGCGAGCGCCGTCAGGATGGACGCGAGGCGCTCACGGCGCGCCGCGCTGCTTTCTCTGGGCAAAGAAGTCCTCCACCTCTTCCAGTTTCCACGTGTTGAGCACCCGCGGCGCCGTGAGCCACGCCTTGCGCGCCACGTTCACCCCCCACACCACGTTCCCCAGCGCCGCGGCCGAATGCGCGTCGGGGTTGATGGGCACCAGCACCCCCTTCTCCGCGGCGTAGCGGGCCCACTTCCAGTCCACGTCCAGGCGGTGCGGGTCCGCGTTGATCTCCACACACACGCCGTGCTCCGCCGCCGCGTCGATCACCGCGCGCACGTCCACCGCGTAGCCGTTGCGGCGCAGCAGCAGCCGCCCCGTCGCGTGGCCCAGGATGGTCAGCCGCGGGTGGGAGACGGCGCGCAGCAGGCGGTCGGTCATCGCCTTCTCGCCCATGCGGAACTGCGAGTGCACCGAGCCCACGACGTAGTCGAACGTGGCCAGCACGTCGTCGTCGTAGTCCAGGCGGCCGTCGGGCAGGATGTCCGCCTCCGTGCCCTTGAAGACGCGGAAGCGCTTCTTTCCCCTGCCCCCGTGCGCGGCGTTCCAGGCGTCCACCTCCGCGTGCTGGCGGCGCACCTTGTCCGGCGGCAGCCCGCCCGCGTACCCCGCGAACGGCGAGTGGTCCGCGATGCCCAGGTAGCTCCAGCCGCGCTCGCGCGCCGCCTCCGCCATCTCGGGGATGCTGCCGCGGCCGTCCGAATACTCCGTGTGGCAGTGGAACGTGCCCCGCAGGTCGTCCGCCTCCACCAGCTCCGGCAGCGTCCCCGCCTCCGCCGCGGCCACCTCGCCCCACCCCTCGCGCAGCTCGGGGGGAATCCACGCCAGCTCCAGCGCGGCGTAGAACGCCTCCTCGTCCTTCGTGCGCACCCGCTTCTGGCCGCGATACAGGCCGTCGGCGGCGAGGCGCATCCCCCGCTCCTCCGCGCGGCGCTCCAGCTCCGCCACGTGCTCCGCGCTGCCCGTGGCGCGGACCAGCGCGGCGGCGTAGGCGGCCGGCGCCACGCAGGTCAGCCGCGCCGCCAGCCCGTCGGTGAAGTGGATCTCGGCGGACGACGACGGGTCCGCTCCCCCGCCCTCGCGGCCGCCGAAGCGCTCGCGGAACTCGGCCAGCACCGCCGCGGGCTCCTTCGCGGCGGCGACCAGGTCGATGGCGTCCACGACCTCCAGCCGGCGCCGCATCTGCCCGGCGGAGCTGGCGGCGCTGACGCCGGGCAGCGTCTCCAGCCACTCCAGCAGCCGCGCGGCGGGATCGACGGCGTGGAAGTAGTGCCGCCGGCCACGCCGCGCGCGCAGCATGGCGATCCCCTCGACCACCATCGACTCCGTCCTGGCGCCGAAGCCGGGCAGCCGGGCGATGCGGCCCTGCGCGGCGGCCTCTTCCAGCTTGTCGACGGAGTCGATGCCCAGGTCCGCGAAGAGCGTGCGGATGCGCTTGGCGCCCAGGCCCTTGATGCGCATCAGGTCGTACAGCCCCAGCGGCGTCTGCTCGCGCAGCTCCTCCAGCATGCGCGAGGCGCCCGTGCGCACCAGCTCGTCGATGACGCCGGCGATGCCCTGCCCCACCCCGCGCAGCGTCTGCAGCTGCCCGGAGGCGGCCAGCGCCGGCAGGTCCGCGGGCGAGCCCTCCAGCGCGCGCGCCGCGGTGGAGAAGGCCTTGGCGCGGAAGGGGTTGCCGCCGACCACCTCCAGCAGCATGGCGATCTCCTGGAGCGCGCCGGCCACCTCGCGGGTGGTCATGCCCCGGACCCGTTGCCCGCGGCGGGAAAGCGCACCTGGTGGAAGTCGATGCGCGACAGCGGCACGGAGCCGGGCCGGTCGCTGGCGCGCCGCTCCGGGGCGGGCGCCTGCGTCACGTCCTCCGCGTGCCGGTCGATGTACCACAGCGCGCGCGCCACCAGCTTGAGCGCCTCCGCGGTGGTCAGGATGGAGTACAGCCCCGCGATCTCGCCGCCGGGCAGCACGTTCTCGAAGTCGTGCCCCTCCTCGCGGCCCGGCGTCTCCACCCAGACGGTGGGGATGCCGGGCCCCGCCTCGGTCTCGAAGGCGATGACGCTGAAGCCCGGCCGCTCGCGGCGGATGCCGAGCACCATCAGCACCTGCAGCTCCTGGTACGCCTCGTCGCCCGCGTCCGTGCGGTCGCCGACGGTCACGAAGAAGCCGTCCACCGGCTCCGGCGGCACGTCGGTGGAGATGCTGGCCCAGAACAGGTTGGCCGGGAGCTGCAGGTAGACGGACGGCAGCGGCGCGGCCAGGTCCCACCCCTCCAGCGTGGGGGCGCCTTCGACCAGGTAGCGGGCCACGGGGGCGTCCAGCAGGTACAGGCGCCGGCCGTAGCGCCAGAAGTTGAAGGCGTGGTAGAGGAGGGCGCGGTACTCGGCCAGCATGTCCGGCGGCGCGTCCGGCGGCACCATCTCGCGGACGGCGTCGCCGGCCAGCGACAGGAAGGCGAAGCGGCTGCGCCGCGAGGGGTCCTCGCGGTGCTCCTCCGCCTCCGCCTGGATGCCGGGAAAGACGCGCGTCTCGAAGTCGCCCTCCATGAAGGCCAGCTCGTACGGCGTCAGCCGCGCCGTCCCCGGCAGCCCGCCGGGCTGTCCCCCTCCCAGTCCCCCTCCCGATGCCTGCTCCGACACGTGGCTCTCCGCTCCGTTGTGGGTTCGCGCGCTGGGCGACGCAAGGGGAATGCGAGAAAACAGAAGTGCGAAAGTGCGAGAGTGCGTGATCGCTGCGGGACGCGAAGCGCGGCGCGGAGGCGGGCACCCCCACCCGGACGCGCATGACTCGTCCACCCCTCCCCAACTTCGGGGGAGGGGGCGGGTCCGGCGAATGTGCGCATCGCGGAAGCGGGTGCGTCTCAGGAATCGCGGTGTTGCAGAGGGCGATCAGCCCGCCGCGATTCCTCCACCCCCTCCCGGGAGACACGCCATGATCCACGCGCGCCGCCATCCGCTCACCGCGCTGTCCGCGGCGATCGCCCTGCTTGTCCTCGGCGCCTGCTCGGCGCTGCCCACCGCGCCGGACCTCGCGCCCGGGGCGGACGCCGCGCGCAATGGCGGAGATCCGGGCAACGGGACGCGCGACGCCGACAGCATCCCGGCCACGCAGGTGATCATCGTCACGACCGGGGGCGGCGAGGGATGCGGCTGAGCCCACCGCAGCACCCCCACAAATCGAACAACGCGCGCGGCAGGCACCCGGCCGGCGGCTGAAGCCGCGCCTCCAGAAGCACGAAGTCCGCGTGCGCGGACTGCAGGCGGAGATCGACCCGAGCCGCAACCTCTGGCGCGAAGGCGGGCGCCCCCACCCGGACTCGCATTACTCGTCCACCCTCCCCCAAGTCTGGGGGAGGGTTGTCGGGCCTGCGCAGGGGAAGCCAGCCTCCCCGCAGTTTAGGTCTCCCCCTCTCCGCGCGCCTCGTGCACCGGCCCACACGTGGCACGGAGCCCGGCGGGCGCGGGGGGAGGGGGCCGGGGGGTGGGGCACCCGCTGTAGAAGCCCGCGCCGCGCACCGGACCGGCTCCCTCCCCTCTCCCGCTCCGCGGGGGAGAGGAGGGCTGGGGAGGGGAGGGGGCCCTTTCGCATGCGCCGCCGCTAGCCGTCCCCCTCGACCTCCTCGCCCGCGCCCTCATCCCCCACGCGGCGCCAGTCTCCCGGCGCGAGGGTGTACTCGCGGACCTTGCGCTTCAAGGCGCCGAAGACCGAGAAGATCTCCTTCAGCAGGCCGTGGCGGCGCACCAGGACCACGACCGTTTCGAGCAGCGCCTCGCCGGCAAAGCCCTCCAGGGACAGGTAGGTGACGTCGCCCGCCTCCTCGGGCACCCGCACCATGACCGTCTCCTCACCGATCAGCACCTCGAGCTCCTCGTAGTTCTCCAGGTCGAGAGCATCCACGCGCAGCTCGTAGAAGTAGTCGCCGTCCACGGCCCATACGTCGTGCGCCACCGTACTGCCCGCGCGGTAGAAGAGCGGGCTGAACGGCAGGCCCTCCCGGCGCCTGATGTTCTCGGCCACCGGGTACGCGAGCTCCTCCTCGGCGTCCTCACCCGCGCCCCCCTCGCGGCGGTCATCGATCTCGTGCGTCAGCGCCTCCCGCAGCTCGCCCTCCCAGTCGAACTCCGGGTCCAGCTCCGCCAGCTTCACGAACGAGCCGTAGTACAGGTGCACGCCGGCAGGCACCGCGTCCGGCCCCTCGCCGCCGGCGTCCGCCTCGTCTTCGATGCACTCGCCCAGGATGTAGACCTCGTCCAGCTCCGGGTGCGGCATCGCCTTCCGCTCCGCCGCCACGTACTCGATCCCCTTCCGCGTCTCCGCCGGGATGGATGCGAACATCTCCTCCGCCCGCCGCTCGAATTCCTCGAAGGTCATCGTCCTCTCTCCGTTTCACCGGCCCGCGGGACGGAATGGCCGCGAGCGGATCGCGATGCAGCTCGCGCCGGTGCAAGCCGCCCGCCCGCTCGCTCCCGCCTCTCCCGCTCCGCGGGGGAGGGGACGGGGCCTTTCCGCATGCGCCGACGCTATCCCGTGTCCCCGTCCTCCGCCTGCTCCGGCTCCTCCCCCACCCGATACCAGTCCCCCTCCTCGACCGTGTACTCGTGGGCGATGGGCGTCCAGCCGCGCAGCAGGTCGCGCAGGGGGGCAAGGACGCCGCGGCGGCGCACCAGCACCACGGCGGTGTCGCCGGGGGCGTCGCGGCAGCCCTCCAGGTACAGGAAGGAGACGTCTCCCGGCTCCTCGGGGATGGGCACGACGAGCCGGTCCCCGCCGACGCCGACCTCGATCTCCTCCTCCGTGTCCAGGCTTCGCGGCGGGACGGTGGTCTCGTGGAAGTGGTCGCCGTCCACGTCCCAGGCGTCCGGGCCGATCTCCTCGCCCGCGCGGTAGAAGAGCGGGTCGAAGGGCAGGCCGTCGCGGCGCTTGAAGTTCTCGTCCGCGGCGTAGTCGAAGTCTTCCAGCGCGTCCTCGCCGGCGCCGGCCTCGCGGTGGTGGCGGATCTCGTGGGTCAGCGTCTCCCACAGCTCGCCCTCCCAGTCGAAGTCCGGGTCCAACTCCGCCAGCTTGCGGAACGAGCCGTGGTACAGCAGCACGCCGGAGCGCACCGCGTCCGGCACCTCGTAGCCCAGGTCCAGCTCGCCCGTGGCGCACTCGCCCAGCGTGTAGACCTCGTCCAGCTCCGGGTGCGGCACCGCGCGGCGCTCCACGGCCACGTACTCGATCCCCGCCCGCATCTCCGGCGGGATGGAATCGAACATCTCCTCCGCCCGCCGCTCGAACTCGTCGAACCTCATCGCCCCCATCGTCCGCGCGCGATCGCCATCGCCACCCCCGCCGCGATGCCCAGGCCCCACGACGACGCGTCGTCCCAGAGCGCGAGCTTGAAGTACGTGGCGTCCGCCGCCAGCGCGAGCGCCAGCAGCCGGTATCGCCCGTCCCGGGTGGTCAGCGCGGAGTAGCTGTAGAAGAGCATGTGTCCGCTCAACGGCAGCAGCGGCCCCGCCATGCGCGACGCCGCCAGCGCCACGACGGCGCCGTCCACCGCGAGCGTGCCCCGCGTCCACTCCTCGGCCGCGTCCACCCGCAGCCGCGCCCACACGAAGAAGGCCACGAAGAACGGGACGTAGTAGAGCAGGAAGTAGCGCCGCCGCTCCCCCTCCAGCGCGCCCCACGCCACCACCGCGCTGAGCGCCAGCACCGTGGCCGCGCCCACCCAGCACAGGCGGCGCAGCAGCGGGCGGTGGCGGAGCGCGAAGGACATGGGACGGCAGGTTACAGGTTACAGGGGACAGGGGACAGCCGGCAAAAGCAGAGGATGGGGACAGCGGGCGAAGCAGGACGGCGAACGCGGTCACGCAGGCTGTAACCTGTAACCTGTTCCCTGTAACCTGTCCCCCTGTACCCTGCCGTAAACGGAAGCGGGGAGCACGTCGCCGCACTCCCCGCGTTGTTGCAGGCTGTAACCTGTAACCTGTCCCCTGTACCCTGCAGTTTCAGTCCAGCTCGTCCAGCCCGTGGATGATCTTCCCGACCAGGCCGTACTCCTTCGCCGTCTCCGCGTCGAGCCAGAAGTTGCGGTGCGTGTCGCTCTCGATGCGCTCCAGCGGCTGCCCCGTCTCGCGCGCGAAGATGCGGTTGATGCGGCCGCGCATCTTGATGATCTCGTGCGCCTCGATGGCGATGTCCGCCGCCGTGCCGCCGGCGCCGCCCGCGGGCTGGTGCAGCAGGAAGCGCGTGTTGGGCAGGCAGAAGCGGTCCTCCCTGGGCACCGACACGAAGATCAGCGCGCCCGCGCTGGCCACCCACCCGGTGCCGATCATCCGCACCCGCGGCTTCACGAAGCGGATCACGTCGTGGATCGTGTCGCCCGACTCCACGTGCCCGCCCTGCGAGTTGATGAAGATGGTGATGGGGTCGTCGCCGGCCGACGACATGGCCAGGAGCTGCCCGATCACGTTGGAGACCAGCGGCTGGTTGATCTCGCCGCTGATGATGAGCGTGCGCGACTTGAACAGCCGGTCGCGGATGTGGTCCGTGAGCGCGTTGGGCGGCGCGGAGGGCGCCGGCTTGTCGTCCTCGCGGGGCTCGTCCTGCTCTTGCAGCATGCCGTCTCGCATCAGTTCCGTCCTCGTGGGTTCCGCAGGCGTGGCGCCGTAGGGTAGCAGCCCCCGGCCCCCGGCGAAAGGGCGCGCGCCGGGCTCAGCGCTCCGCCGGCGCCAGGCGAGTGACCCACAGCCCCGAGTTGAAGTCCGTGGCGAAAACCAGGCCGTTGTAAGGCATGGCGGCCCACGTCATGGTCAGGTTCGGGACGTAGGCCTGCTCCGCCCCGGTGGCCAGCACGGCCACCTCGCGCCCCTGCAGGTTTCCGCGCAGCTCCCCGCCGACGTCCACCGCGCGCAGGCCCCCGTTGTTGGTGCCCACGTAGAGCGTGTCGTTCTCCACCCAGAACTTGTTGATGCCGCGGTCCGGCACCTCGTAGGTGGCCACCTCCGTGGGCGCCTCCAGGTTGCGCGCGTCGAACACGTGCAGCAGCCCGCCGATGTCGATGCGGCGGCTGAAGTCCGCGTTGTCCGGCAGGATCTCGTCCGCCACGAACACGTAGCGGCGCCCGGCGCGGTTGGTGTAGGGAAAGACGTAGTGCGTGTTGCCGTGGCGCAGGTTGCGGTACTCCGTGCGGTAGCGTACCTGCGACACCAGCCGCGGCAGGCGCGGCGTGCCGCCCTTGATGCCGTTGCCCACGTCCAGGATCACCAGCCCGTCGTCCCAGTACGCCAGGTACGCCAGCCCGTCGCGGACGAACACCTCGTTCAGGTAGCGGTCCGGCGACTGCGGCACCCCCCAGCGCCCGTGCGGCTTGGGGTCGCGGGGATCGGAGATGTCCAGGATGGCCAGGTCGCCGCCGCCCACGTCCGCCGCGTACAGCCGCGTGCCGTCGATGAACACCGCCTGCACGCCGCCGGTCAGCGTCTCCCAGTACTCGGAGAGGATGGTGGGGTGCGCGGGGGTGGACAGGTCCAGCAGCACCACGCCGTTGCGCCGGCTCTCCGCCCCGCGCCGCGCGATGGCCGCCAGCGTCCCCGTCGCGTTGACGGCGACGTCGTTGATGGCCCGCGCGTCCACCCGCACGGAGTCGGTCACCACGGGGCGCGCGGGGTCGCTCACGTCCCACACGTAGACGCGGTCGCCCACGCAGCGGATGCAGCCGCCGAAGGTGCCGGTGATGGCGTAGTCCTTCCCGTCCTGGCCGCGGAAGGCGACCACGTCGGTGGTGCGCGTGTGGGTCACGACGCCGCGGCCCACCACCTCGAAGCGCATGGGCAGGCGGGCCATCTGCGCCGCGGTGGGGCCCACCGGCCGCGGCCCCGTCTCCGGCGCGGCGCCGCCCCCCGCGCCGGCGGGCGGGCAGGCGGCGAGCGCTGCGAGTGTCAGCGCGCACAGCGGGCGCGCGAGCCGGCGGCGTTCCATGCGGTTCATGGGCGATGGGGGAGACGCGG
>DASTLD010000145.1:0-2009 GCA_035715345.1 Longimicrobium sp. | reverse complement strand
CGCCCACACCGCGCGCTGATGCGTGACGCAAGGAAGGCTCTCGCCTGGATGATGCGGGCAAGACGGGTGTCAGCGCAATCTGCTGAGACCCAACATCTACCCTGGAAATGCGCGGACCTGCGCACCACACGCGGATCTTCCCCGTTCAGTCCGCGCAGGCGGACTTCGTGCTTCTGGAGGCGCGGTTTCAACCGCCGGCCGGAGACCTGCCGCCGCTCGTGATCCCTCCCGCTCGCTGTCTACTCCGCGCCTTCTGTGGCTCTGCGCGAGTCCGATTCAGACCGCCAGGATTTCCTCGATCACCCCCAGCGCATAGTCCACCTGCGCGTCGGTGATGACGAAGGGCGGCGAGAGGGAGAGCACGTTGCCGTGCACGCCGCCCCCCAGCACCAGCACCCCCCGCTTCAATCCCTCCACCACCGCGCGCCCCGCCAGCTCCGGCGCCGGCTCGCCCGTCTCGCGGTCGCGCACCAGCTCCACGCCGATCATCATCCCGCGCCCGCGCACCTCGCCGACGTACGGGTGGCCGGCGGCGAACGCGCGCAGGCGGTCCAGGATGCGCGCGCCCAGCTCCGCCGAGCGCTCCACCAGCCGCTCCTCGCGCAGCACGGACATCGAAGCGAGCGCGGCGGCGCAGCCCAGCGGATGGCCCAGGAAGGTGCTGGTATGGATGGCCTCGCCCGTCGACTTCGGCCAGCGGTCCATCACCGCGTCCGTGCCGATGCATGCGGCGAACGGCATCCCCCCCGTCAGCCCCTTGCCGACCACGAGCAGGTCCGGCACCACGCCCCAGTGCTCGCACGCGAACCACTTTCCCGTACGCCCGAAGCCAGTGTAGACCTCGTCGAAGACCAGCACCACGCCGCGCTCGTCGCACAGGCGGCGCAGGCCGGGCAGGAAGCCGTCCGGCGGCACCACGTCGCCGCCGCGGCCCTGGATGGGCTCCACGATGACGGCGCCGATCGCGCGGGCCGCATCGCCCGCGGAGTCCAGCGCCTGTTCGGCGGCGCCCAAGGTGGCGGCGCAGACCTCGGCCGGGTCGGTACCGTGGGGGGAGCGGTAGGGGTCGGGATAGGGCAGGAACTCCGCGCGCACGCCGAGCTGCGGCAGGAACGGCGCGCGGAAGTCGTCGCGGCCGGAGACGGAGAGCGCGCCGTAGGTCAGCCCGTGGTAGCCGCCGCGGAAGGCGAGGACGCCGGGTTTGCCCGTGGCGATCATCGCCGTCTTGAGCGCCGCCTCCACCGCCTCCGCGCCGGAGCTGGCCAGGACGGTCTTGTTCGGCCCCGGCGGCGTGACCTCCGCCAGCGCGTGCAGGAGCTGCACCTTGATGGCGGGGGGATGCACGTCGCCCATGCCGTGCAGCAGCCGCCCCGCCTGTGCCTGCACCGCGGCCACGATGCGCGGGTGCGCGTGCCCCACGCCCGCGACGGCGAACGCGGCGGTCAGGTCCACGTACACGTTGCCGTCCACGTCGCGGACGTTGGCGCCGCGGGCGGCGTCCCAGAACACCGGGAAGTCGTCTGCCAGGTACGTGACGTTGGGCGATTCGTACCGCGCCAGCTCCGCCGCCAGCGCGCGCGAGCGCGGGCCGGGCGGAGGGCAGGCCAGGTGCGGGAGCGCGGTCCCGCTCAGGGGATGGTCGGGCATGCGGGGAGTGTGCGCGCGGGCGGGCGCCGGTGCAAGGCTGGGAACGATTGGACTCACGCAGAGACGCGGAGGACGCGGAGAACTGCGGAGAAAACCGCAGGCGGGCATCGGTGCAGTGACCGGGCGCCCGCGAGAGGGCGGAGGCCCCCACCCGGACTCGCATTACTCGTCCACCCTCCCCCAACTTCGGGGGAGGGTTGTTGGCTCCGCGCGCGTAGAGGGTGTCGGGGGGCATAGGCGTTAACTTAAGGCTTGCAGCCCACGCGAGTCCAGTTTATCGTGGGCTGCATGAGATCCGACATCCTTGCGGAAGAGTGGAGCGTGCTCACCCGGTTCCTGCCCGAGGGCTGGCGGGAACTTGC
>DASTLD010000144.1:0-7614 GCA_035715345.1 Longimicrobium sp. | reverse complement strand
CTGCGCGTCACCATCCAGAAGTTCGACCCCTACATCAACGTCGATCCCGGCACGCTGTCGCCGTTCCAGCACGGCGAGGTGTTCGTCACGGACGACGGGGCGGAGACGGACCTGGACCTGGGGCACTACGAGCGCTTCGTGGGCGAGTCGCTGAGCCTGGCGAACTCCATCACCACGGGGCGCATCTACCAGGAGGTCATCACCAAGGAGCGCCGCGGCGAGTACCTGGGCGCCACGGTGCAGGTCATCCCGCACATCACCGACGCCATCAAGGGCGCCATCCGCCGGCTGGCGCCCAACCACGACGTGGTGATCACGGAGATCGGCGGCACGGTGGGCGACATCGAGTCGCTGCCGTTCCTGGAGGCCATCCGCCAGTACCGCCAGGAGGTGGGGCGCGAGCACACGCTGTTCGTGCACCTGACGCTCATCCCCTACATCGCCGCCGCGGGGGAGCTCAAGACCAAGCCCACGCAGCACTCCGTGCGCGAGCTGATGGAGATCGGGATCCAGCCGGACATCCTGATCTGCCGCGCGGAGCAGGCCATCCCGCCGGAGATGCGCCGCAAGATCGCGCTCTTCACCAACGTGGACGTGGCGTCGGTCATCGAGGCGCGCGACGTGTCCACCATCTACGAGGTGCCGCTGGAGTACCTGCGCCAGCGCCTGGACGAGCAGATCGTCGCCAAGCTGGGGCTGCAGCACACGCCCAAGGGCGACATCTCCGACTGGGTGAAGATGGTGGAGCGGGTCAAGCAGCCCAAGAACGGGCGCGTGCGCATCGCCGTGGTCGGCAAGTACGTCGCCCTGGTCGACTCCTACAAGTCCGTGCAGGAGGCGCTGATCCACGGCGGCATCGCCAACGACGTCAAGGTGCAGATCGACTGGCTGTCGTCGGAGGACTTCGAGAACGGGCAGAGCGCGGACAAGCTGGCCGAGTACCACGGCCTGCTGATCCCCGGCGGCTTCGGTGTGCGCGGGGTGGAGGGGATGCTCAGCGCCATCCGCTGGGCGCGCGAGAACGAGCTGCCGTTCTTCGGCATCTGCCTGGGGCTGCAGACGGCCATCATCGAGTTCAGCCGCGGGGTGTGCGGGCTGGAGCAGGCGCACTCCGCGGAGTGGGAGCGCGACACCAGCGACCCCGTGATCTGCCTGATGGACAGCCAGCGCCAGGTGACGGACCTGGGCGGCACGCAGCGGCTGGGCGCGTACTCGGCGCGGCTGGCGCCCGGCAGCCGCGCGGCGGAGATCTACGGCTCGCACGAGATCAGCGAGCGCCACCGCCACCGCTACGAGGTCAACAACGCGTACCGCCCGCAGCTGGAGGAGGCGGGGATGCGCATCAGCGGCACGTCGCCCGACGGCAACCTGGTGGAGATGATCGAGCTGCCCGGCCACCCGTGGTTCGTGGCCACGCAGGCGCACCCGGAGCTGAAGAGCCGCCCCACGCACCCGCACCCGCTGTTCGCCTCCTTCGTGGCCGCCGCCATGGCACGCCGCGACGGCCAGGAGCAGACGAGCATGGATTCGCAGCTCGGCGTACCCGAGCGGGCGGAGACGCCCGCGAGCGCGCCTGCTTCCGCGCCCGTCGCGGCCCCCGCGGCGGCGAGCGCGTGAGTGCGAGAGTGCGAGAGTGCGATAGTGGATGCGTCGTGCCGCGGCCCTCGTTGTTCGGAACCCCCTCTCCCGCTCCGCGGGGGAGGGGGGCAGGGGGGAGGGGGCCCCTCCGCATGCGCAGACGCCGGATTGAGCGCGCATGACGGACGTCGCTGAGCTGTTCCGCCCCGGCGGGCCGTTCTTCCTGATCGCGGGGCCGTGCGTGCTGGAGGGCGACGCGCTCAACCTGGCGATCGCCGACGCGCTGGCGCGGATGGTGGACGAGCTGGGGCTGCCCATCGTCTTCAAGGCCAGCTTCGACAAGGCCAACCGCTCGTCGCCGGGATCGCCGCGCGGGCCGGGGCTGGACGAGGGACTGCGGGCGCTGGAGCGGGTGCGGGCGGAGAGCGGGCTGCCGGTGCTGACGGACGTGCACCTGCCGGAGCAGTGCGCGCCCACGGCCGAGGTGGTGGACGCGCTGCAGATCCCCGCCTTCCTCTGCCGCCAGACGGACCTGCTGGAGGCCGCGGGCGCCACGGGCAGGCCGGTGAACGTCAAGAAGGGGCAGTGGATGGCCCCGGCGGAGATGCGCGGCGCCGCGGGCAAGGTGCGCGGCGCGGGCTCGGACGCGGTGGCGGTGACGGAGCGCGGGACGTTCTTCGGCTACGGCAACCTGGTGGTGGACATGCGCTCCTTCGCGCTGCTGCGCGAGGCGTGCGAGGCGCCGGCCGTGTTCGACGGCACGCACTCCGTGCAGCGCCCGGGCGAGGGCGCCGGGGTGAGCGGGGGAGAGCCGCGGCACATCCCCACGCTCGTGCGCGCGGCGGTGGCGGCGGGGGCGGACGCGCTGTTCCTGGAGACGCACCCGGACCCGGCGCGCGGCCTGTCGGACACGACCAACATGCTGCCGTTGGAGCGCCTGCGGCCACTCATCGAGGAGGTGCTGGCGCTGCGGGCGGCGCTGGGGATGGAGACGGCGCGTGTCTGAGGCGCCGCCCATTGCGCCGGAGCTGGCGCGCCGCGTCCGCGTGGTGATCCTGGACGTGGACGGGGTGATGACGGATGGCGGCATCTACCTGGGCGCGACGGCGGGCGGCGAGGCGGTGGAGATGAAGCGCTTCGACATCCAGGACGGCCTGGGCATCCGCCTGCTCCGGGAGGCGGGCGTCATCGTGGCCATCGTCACGGGCCGCGAGAGCGAGGCGGTGCGGCTGCGGGCGGAGGAGCTGGAGATCGACGAATGCCACCAGGACCGCGGCGCGGCCAAGCTCCGCATCGTCACCGAGATGCTGGAGCGGCTGGGCGCGGGCTGGGACGAGGCCGCCATGCTGGGCGACGACCTCCCTGACCTCCCGCTCCTGCGCCGCGTGGGCCTGCCCGCGGTGGTGGGCAACGCGACCCCCGACGCCCGGGCCTGCGCGGCCTGGGCCGGCACGCGGGAGGGCGGCCGCGGCGCGGTGCGCGAGTTCGCCGAGGCGCTGCTGAGCGCGCGCGGCGAGTGGGCGGAACGCGTCGAGGCCTACGTCGCCGACCGCGAGGCGGGGCGATGACGGACACCCTCCCGCAGTTCTCCGCGTCCTCCGCGTCTCTGCGTGAGTCCGCAGTGGACGTTCCGGAGATGCTGGAGCGCGCGCGCACGGTCATCCGCCAGGAGGCGCGGGCCGTGGCCGCGCTGGAGGAGCGCATCGGCGACGCGTTCGCGGGGGCGGTGGAGGCCATCCTGGCGGCGCCGGGGCGCGTGATCGTGGCCGGCATCGGCAAGAGCGGCATCATCGCCCGCAAGATCGCCAGCACGCTCACCTCCACCGGCACGCCGGCGACGTTCCTCCACCCGGTGGAGGCGCTGCACGGCGACCTGGGCATCGTGGGCGCGGGCGACGTGGCCATCCTGCTCTCCAAGAGCGGCGAGAGCGACGAGCTGCGCGGCCTGCTGGAGTACCTGGGCCGCTCCGGCGTCAGGGTCGTCGCCATGACCGGGCGCACGGACTCGGCGCTGGCCCGGCACGCGGAGTGGGTGCTGGACTGCTCGGTGGCGGAGGAGGCGTGTCCGCACGACCTCGCCCCGACCTCGTCCACCACCGCGGCCCTGGCCATGGGCGACGCGCTGGCGGTGGCGCTGCTGCTGCGCCGGGGGTTCGGCCGCGACGACTTCGCGCGCTTCCACCCCGGCGGCGCGCTGGGGCGCCGGCTGCTGCTGCGCGTGCGCGACGTCATGCTGACGCGCGACCTGCCGCTGCTGGGCGAGCGCTCCACCATGCGCGAGGCGGTGGTGATGCTCGCGGAGCGGCGCGGCACGGCGGTGGTGGCGGACGGGGAGGGCAGGCTGCTGGGCGTGGTGACGTCCGGCGACCTGACGCGGCTGATGGAGCGGGAGGAACACTTTTTTACCATCGCCGTATCCGACGTCATGACACGAGACCCGCGCGTGGCGGAGGCGGACCAGCTGGCCGCCGCGGCGGTGGGGGTGATGGAGCGGCACGGCGTGATGGCGCTGCCGGTGCTGGACGACGAGCGGCGCGTGATCGGGATGGTGCACCTGCACGACCTGATGCGCGCGGGAGCGGTGTGAGAGCGATGCGAACCAGGTTCTTCCGGATTCTCGCGATGGGTGCAACGGTGGCTGCCTGCGGCGGCCAGCCGGCGCCCGCCGCGTCCGCCGGCAACCTGGACGCCGACGCCACGCAGCGCACCTACGGCATGAACCTCAAGCTGACCGAGGGCGGCGTCATCAAGGCGGACCTGCACGCCGACACCGCCATCCAGCGCCCCGGCACCACCACGACCGAGATCCGCGGCGTCAGGCTCAAGTTCTATGGCCAGGGCGGCGGCCAGCCGGGCGACCTGACCAGCCGCAGCGGCGAGTACGACGCGCGCAGCGGGATGATGATCGCCCGCGGCAACGTGGTGCTCATCACCCAGGGCGAGAACGGCAAGCGGGTCATCAAGAGCGAGGAGCTGCACTACGACCAGAAGGGCGACCGCGTGTGGAGCACGCGCGAGACCCGCGTGGAGGAGCCCGGCCGCACCTGGATCACCCAGGGGTTCACCAGCGACACGCGCTTCACCAACCTGCAGGGCAGGAACGCCCGCACGGTGGGCAGCATCCGCGTCAACAGCGGGGCGGGAGACCTGTGACGCGCCGCATCACCCTGGCCCTGCTCGCCCTCGCGGCGGCGGCGGCGCTGCCCGGCGCGGCGGGCGCGCAGAACGCCTGCGCGCTGGTCTACCAGAGCGGGAGCTGGTCCAGCTTCGGCACCGAGGGGCAGCGGCTGATCAACGCCGGCGGCCCGCTCCTGGTCCGCTGCCAGCTCGGCGAGGAGCTGCGCGCCGACAGCGCGGTCCTCTACGAGCAGCTCAACGAGGTGCACCTGTTCGGCCGCGTGGACTACCAGGACCCGGGCCGCTCGCTCACCTCGGACTACGCCACCTACAACGGCACCACGGGCCGGCTGTACGCCACCGGCAACGTGGTCTTCACCGACAAGGGCCGCGGCTCAACCCTGCGCGGGCCGGTGCTGGAGTACTTCAAGGCCGGCCCGGGGCGGCCGGACGCGCAGGCCATCGCCACGGGGCGCCCGCACCTGACCATCGCGCCGCGTGGCGACAACCCGCGCCGCCGCGAGCCCATGGAGGTGGATGGCGACCGCATCACCACCGTGGGCGAGAAGTTCGTGACCGCGGAGGGCAACGTGGTCATCGAGGGCAGCGACATGGACGCCTGGGCGGAAGAGGCGCACTGGGACGCCACCACCGAGCGCATGGAGCTGCGCCGCAGCGCGCGCGCCAGGGGCGAGCGCTACGAGCTGACCGCGGACTTCATCGAGACCCACCTGCCCGGCGGCGCGCTGCAGCGCGTACTGGCACGCGGCAACGCGCGGCTGCTGGAGGAGCGGATGCGCATCACCGGGCCGCAGCTCCAGCTCTTCTTCCAGGACGACCTGGTGCAGCGCATGGTGAGCGGCCAGGTGCCCGGCGCCGCGGAGAAGGGGCGCTCCGTCGCCCTGGCCCGCGGCTTCCGCATGGAGGCCGATTCGCTCGAGGCCATCAGCCCCGGGCAGAAGCTGCGGCAGCTGATCGCCGTGGGCACGGCGGCGGGCGAGTCGTGGGACACGCTGCGGGTGCCCGGCCCGCGCCCGGGCGAGACCGACGCCGCGCGCGAGCAGGCGGGCCGCGACAGCGTGCTGGCCCTGCCGCTGGGTGAGCGCGACCTGCTCTTCGCGGACACCATCATCGGCTTCTTCCGCGAGCGGCCGGACACCGGCGCCGTGGCCGCGGCCGCCGTGCGCGACACCACGCGCCGCGACACCGCCAACGACGCCGAGCTGGAGCGCATGCTGGCCATGAAGGACGCGCGCTCCCTGTACCGCATGCGGCCGGACGAGGACCGGCCGGACCAGAAGCCGGGCATCAACTACGTGATCGCCGACACCATCGACCTGACCTTTGCCGCGGGCGAGGTGGACGTGGCCCGCGTGCGCGGCCTCAAGCGGGGCGTGTACCTGGACCCGGAGGACCCCGCCGCCCGCGCCCGCCGCGACTCCATCGCCGCCGCGCGGGGCGACACCGCCTCCGTCCGGCCGGGCGCGCCGCCGGCGGGCGCGCAGCCCGGCCGCCCCACCAGCACGCCGCCCGCGGGTCGCACGCCGTCCACGCGCGCCGCGCTGCCCGCCGACCCGCGGCGTCCGGGAGGGCCGCCGTGAGCGGGCGGAGCTTCGAGGAGCTGGTCGCGGGGACGGGGCCGGCGGACCTGAGCAAGCTGATTGCCCTGCGCGCGCTGCTGGAGCGCGCCAACGGCGACGGCACCGTGGAGCGCACGCACTGGCTGACCGGCGTGCGCGAGGAGTACCGCCGCTGGTACGGCCGCGGCGACCCGCAGGGGCAGCCGGAGCACTTCGCGGACCCCGACACGCTGCGCTACCTGGACGACCACATCGTGGGCGCGCTGGCCCAGGCGGGCGTGCTGCGGCCGGTGGCGGACGGCGCGCGTCCCGAGGACGGCGTGGCCTGGACGGCGGTGCGGCTGGAGCCGTGGGCGGCGGCGGTGGTGGAGCAGCGCCGCGGCGACCTGCTGGCGCTGCTGGACCACCGCATCGGCGGCATGGTGCGCGGCACCGGCGGCACTCTGTCGTCCGCCGCGCTGGCCGTCTCGGGCGATGAGGCCGGCGCGCCGGCGGCGGAGGCGCCGCGGCGCGGGCCCATCGAGGGGGGGCTGACGCTGTCGGCCAGGGGGCTGGTCAAGGTCTACCGCAAGCGCCGCGTGGTCAACGAGGTGGACCTGAACGTCTCGCAGGGCGAGATCGTCGGGCTCCTCGGTCCCAACGGCGCGGGCAAGACCACCAGCTTCTACATGATGACGGGGCTCATCCGCCCCGACCGCGGCAAGGTGTTCATCGGCGCGCGCGACCTGACCGGCGTGCCCATGTACCGCCGCGCGCGCGCCGGCATCGGGTACCTGGCGCAGGAGCCGTCCATCTTCCGCAAGCTGACGGTGGAAGAGAACGTGATGGCCATCCTGCAGATGATGAAGATCCCCCGGAAGGAGCGGAAGCACCGGCTGGAGACGCTGCTGGACGAGCTCTCCATCAAGCACCTGCGCAAGACCCGCGCGTACGCCCTGTCCGGCGGCGAGCGGCGGCGGCTGGAGATCACCCGCGCGCTGGTGGGGAATCCCAAGTTCATGCTGCTGGACGAGCCGTTCGCGGGGGTGGACCCCATCGCCGTGCACGACATCCAGCAGATCGTGAGCGACCTGCGCCGCCGCGGCATCGGCGTGCTCATCTCCGACCACAACGTGGAGCAGACGCTCGACATCGTGGACCGCGCCTACATCATGTACGACGGGCGCGTGCGGGTGAGCGGCACCGTGAGCGAGCTGGTGTGGAACGACGAGGTGGCCGAGATCTACCTGGGGCCCACGCTCACCGCGCGCATGCGCGAGCGCTACCCGAACCCGTGGGAAGGCGCCGCCGAAGCCGACGCTATTGCCGAAGCGGCCCCCTCCGACGGATCTTACGCGAC
>DASTLD010000143.1:0-10597 GCA_035715345.1 Longimicrobium sp. | reverse complement strand
TGGCTGATCCAGTCCGGGAACACGCCCGCCAGCCAGAGCGCAAAGTTGCCCAGGTGCACGCGCAGCAGGAACTCGCGTTCGCCGCGGGCGTGCTCCAGCGCGCCCATGATGTCCGCCAGGTAGTGGAAGGGCTCGCCCCGGCCGCCGTCCACGCGGTGCGCGCGGCCCGCGGTGCCGAACTCCAGCAGCAGCGCCGCCGTGTAGTCCGCGAGCTGCCGGTCGGCGATCTCGCGCTGCAGCAGCGCGTGCCGCACCAGGATGTAGAACACCAGCGGCGCCGGTGCGGCGCTGATGCGCTCGCCGCCGCGCACCAGCGCGCGCAGCACCTCCGCGTCGTCCAGCAGCGCGTCCAGCCCCTGCTCGCGGAGCCGCGCCTCGCCGCCGGGGCCCACCAGCGACACCAGCAGCTCCGCCTCGCGCCTGCCGAACGACGCCCGCACGTTGGGCCTGATCATCCTCTCCTACTCCCCGTGGTGAGCGAGATGGTGGGATTCCGACCTGTCTCTACCCGCGCCGCCCGCCGCGGGGTTCCCGCGCCGGGCGGCGCGCCGGAACGGATGATTTGCATGGGCGATGCCGGGGCGCGCCGGGTCCCGCGCTTGCATCGCCCCCGCCCGCCCGTTCCGTAGCCCCGTGCTCCACCCGGCCGCACCGCAGATGAAGCTGACCGTGCCCCCCTCCTGGCGCCCGCACGTGGGCGCCGAGCTGGACAAGCCCTACTTCCACAAGCTGCGCGACTTCGTGGACGCGGAGCGCCGCGCGCACACGGTGTATCCGCCCGAGGCGGAGGTGTTCACCGCGCTGGAGCTGACGCCGTTCGACGAGGTGCGGGTTCTGATCCTGGGGCAGGACCCCTACCACGGCCCGGGGCAGGCGCACGGGCTGGCGTTCTCCGTGCTGCCCGGCGTGCGTCCCCCGCCGTCGCTGATGAACATCTTCAAGGAGCTCAAGGACGAGATGGGGTGCCCCATCCCCAACCACGGCGCGCTGGTCAGCTGGACGCGGCAGGGCGTGCTGCTGCTCAACGCGGTGCTCACGGTGCGCGAGGGGCAGCCCAACTCGCACAAGGGCAAGGGGTGGGAAAAGTTCACGGATGCGGTGATCCGGGCCGTCGCCGCGCGTCCGGACCCCGTCGTGTTCGTGTTGTGGGGGGGATATGCCGCGAAGAAGGAGGCGCTGATCGGGCCGCCGCACTACGTGCACAGGTCCGCGCACCCGTCGCCGCTCTCGGCCAAGCGCGGCTTCTTCGGCAGCACGCCGTTCACCATCGTCAACCGCGAGCTGCGCCACGCCGGCAAGGAGCCCGTGGACTGGTGCATCCCCAGCCTGTGACGGGGCCGGTGAAGTCCGAGATCGAGCGCATGCGCAACCTGGGGCCGGCGTGCGCGCGCTGGCTGGAGGCCATCGGCGTGCGGACGGAGGCGGAGCTGCGGCGGATGGGGCCGGTGGACGCGTACCGGCTGCTGGTGCTGCGCGGCTACCGCCCCACCCTGAACCTGGTGTGGGCCATCGAGGGGGCGCTGCGGGGCGTGCACTGGATGGAGATCGGCGACGAGGACAAGGCGCGGCTGCGGGCGGAGCTGGAGGCGCCCTGGGACGCGGCGGCGCTGCTGGAGGATGTGCAGGACGGCGACGGATGAGCGTCACACCGGGCGTAGTCAGAATGCCGGACGGTCGTCCGTTGCACCGGTGAGGGCGCCGCGGGACGGGCGCCCGAACGGCACCGGAGCCGCACTCCGGCCGCCAGCCCCACCGCCGCGGGAGGTCCGCATGTTCAACGTCGTCACCGGGCGCAGGAAGCGCCGCATCTGGTCGCCCACCACCATCGCCGCTTCGGTTGCGGTGCACGTCCTCCTGCTGGGCGGCGCGGTGTACGGCGCCACCGCCGCACCGGCGCCCGAGGCGGAGGTGCCGCTGGTGGACATCGGTCCGCCGCCGGAGGTGGAGAAGCCCAAGCCGGTGGAGCCCACTCCGCCGCCGCCCCAAGACGACGAGCCGGTGACGGCGCCGCCCAAGGTGGGGACGACGCTGGTCTTCCAACCGCCCATCGATGTGCCGAAGGTCCTGCCGCCGGTGGACCTGGACCAGACGCCCATCGAGCCCAAGGACGCCTCGGGCGTCGGCGTCCCGGGCGACGTGATCGGCCCGCCGACGGACGACCCGACGCCCGCGACCGGAGACCCCGCCCCGCCCGCGCGCGGGGGCGAGTGGATCCCGGGCACGGAGGCGGTGGAGGAGCAGCCGGTGCTGGACCGCGCCAACCTGCAGTCGCTGCTGGAGCGCTACTACCCGACCATCCTGCGCAACGGGCGCGTCGAAGGCCGCGTGGACGTGGAGTTCGTGGTCAACGAGGATGGCCGCGTGCGCCGCGGCTCCGCGGTCATCGTCAGCGCCACGCACCCCGCCTTCGGCGACGCGACGCTGCGCGCGGTGGAGCGGATGCGCTTCCGCCCGGCCCGCATCGGCGGCGACCCGGTGCCGGTGCGGGTGACCCTCCCGATCGTGTGGAGCATCGCCCACTGACGGCTGCGAGGAGATGAAAACGAGCGGGCCTCCGGAGCGTTCCGGAGGCCTGTTTCTTGTTACGGATTGACCCCGTCAGAACGTCTTCCGTCCACCCGTTGCACAGGCAGGGCAGTCGCCGGACGCACCCGCAGCATACGGCCACACTCATCCACGGGAGGCCGCCATGTTCGCCGTCGTCGTGGGCCGCTCGAAGTGCCGCATCTGGTCGCCGGCCACCGTTGCCGCTTCCTTCACGGTGCACCTGCTCCTGGTGGGCGGCGCCGCCACCGCCGCGGCGCCGTCCTCCGTGCTCGCGGCAGCCGAGCCCGCGGACTGCCTCCACCCCGGGGAAGACCACGCGCGGCACGGACGCGGGTGGACCGGCCGCTTGGCGGCGATGGTGGAGACGGCATTGTGCTCCGCCATCGCTCCCGACACGGCCAGGGTCGAGCACACGCGGATGGTGGCGCTGGTGGACGACGGCGGCGGCGTGGACGCGGGCGGCTGCGGCATCGCGCGGCAGACGCCGCCGGTGCTGGCCGCCGCGGGGCTGGGACGCCTGCTGCAGCACCACTATCCCACCCTCCTGCGCCATGTCCCCATCGAGGGGCGCGTGGAGGTGCATCTCGTCATCGGCACGGACGGGCGCGTGCGTCCCGGCTCGGACTCCATCGCCTCCGCCACGCACCCCGCCTTCGCCGTCGCCACCCGGCGGGCCGTCGGGCAGATGCGCTTCCGCCCGTCGACCCTCTGCGGCAGGCCGGTGCCGGCGCGGGTCTCCGTGCCCATCGTGTGGACCCTGGCCCACTGAGACGGCCGGAACGCGGAGAGGGCCTCCGGGACGATCCCCCGGAGGCCCTCTCTCGTTTCCATCACCCGGCTACTTGGATTCCTTGACGTTCACGTCCACCTGCTCGGGCACGTCCACGTTCACGTCCGCGTCGCCGTCGCCGCCCCCGCCGCGGAAGAAGAGGAACCACACCAGCACCAGCACCAGCAGCAGGGCAATGATGCCCAGCAGCACGCCCGATCCCCCTCCGCCACCGCCGTTGCTGGGCGGCGCCTGGTTCACCTGCACGTCGGCCATGTTCCCCTCCCGGGGTTGATGGGTCGCAATCCACCCTCAGTATGGCCGCCGGCGCGAACCCCACCGGCCGCCCAGGCGCAGCGTCCTTGCGCACATCGTGCCAGTCCGCCGCGCGGAGCGGCACCTGCCACGCCGCGGGGGCTAGTCCGGCGCCGGGGGAACGGGCGCGGCGCGGCGCTCGGAGCGGGCGTCCCACCACGTGCGCAGGACCGTCGCGCCCAGGATCAGCACGCCGCCCAGGATGGACCAGGGGCCCGGCATCTCCCCGTGCACCAGCCACGCCCAGGCGGGGTTGAGCGCGGGCTCCAGCAGCAGCAGCACGGACGCCTCCAGGGCGGGCACGTGGCGGATGCCGGCGGTCAGCAGCAGGTACGCGGCGCCGATCTGGAACACGCCCAGGTACGCCACCACCGCCCAGTCCGCCCCGCCCGCGCCGCGCACCGGCAGCGACATGGGCAGGCAGGCCAGGAAGGCGATCACGTTCCCCGCCACCACGGTGGGGATGGCCGAGCCCTCGCCGCCCTGGCGGTTGCCCAGCCAGCGCAGGCCCATGACGGTGAGCGCCCAGCACACGCCGCTCAGCAGCGCGAACACGTTGCCGCGCCGCGGGTCCGGCGCGGTGGCCACCGGCGCCTCCGCCCCCACGAAGAACAGCACCAGGCCCAGCGCCACCGGCGCCAGGAACAGCAGGTCGTGCCGCCGGACCTTCTCCTTGAGCAGCAGCGGGGCAAAGAGGAGGATGTAGAGCGGCGCGGTGGACTGCAGGAAGATGGCGTTGGCGCTGGTGGTCAGCTTGTTGGCGGTGACGAACAGCACCAGCGTGGCCGCGTACGCCGCGCCCACCGGCAGCACGTGCCAGGTCCAGCCGCGGCGGGCGGAGCGCACCAGCAGGAACACGGCGGCCGCGGCCACCGCGGAGCGGAAGCCCGCCACCTGCCAGGAGGTGAGCTCCGTGGCCTTGATGGCCGCGCCGCCGGTGGAAAAGAGCAGCGCGGCGCCCAGCACCTGCAGCCGGTGGGTAGTGCGGTCCTGCACGGGGCGGTCGCGTCAGGGGGGGAGCGGAGAAGCGTGCGCGACAGCATGCGGGCGCGGGCGTGGCCGGGCAAGGTGAGCGGCCGGCGGCACGCATGCTGCGCAACGCGCGGCCCCAACTCTGGACCAACCTTTTGCAACTGGGGATGAAGATGGCCGAGAGCAGCAGCCCCCACGAGTCCACGCCCGCGCCGGCGGAGAAGAAGCTCGACCAGATGTACGGGCTGGTGGAGGGGATCGAGATCGCGATGTTCACCACCCGCCGTCCGGACGGGCACCTGGTGTCGCGGCCCATGGCCACGCAGGCGCGCGCGGCGGGCGCGGACCTGTGGTTCGTGACGGACGGCGAGGCGCACAAGCTGGACGAGCTGGCGCACGACCCGCACGTGAACGTGTCGTACTACCGCGACCGCACGCGCGAGTGGGTGTCCGTGAGCGGCACCGCGCGGGTGGTGCGCGACCGGGGCAGGATCCGCGAGCTGTACCGGCCGGACTGGCGGGCGTGGTTCGCGGACGAGGGCGGCGAGCGGAACGGCGGGCCGGACGATCCGCGGCTGGCGCTGGTGGCGGTTGACGCGGACAGCGTGGTCTACATGAAGAACGACACGCCGCGGCCCGTGGTGCTGTTCGAGGTGGTGAAGGGGATGATCACGGGTTCGGCGCCCGACTTCGGCGAGACGCACATGCTCGACGGGGCGGAGCTGCGCGCGGGGTGATGAAATCAGGCGGCCGGCGCGGTGAAACGCAGCGGACAGAATGCATGCAAAGGTCGTCGCGGAAAGGCAAGCATCGGCGTCCGGGGCCGCCTGGCGAATGAATTCGCGGCTAAGACAACGTGAAGTCCGCCTGCGCGGACTGAACGGGGTAGATCGTCGCGCCATGCAGCAGCACGCGCATTCGAATTGTAGAGACGCCCCGCCGGGGCGCTTCTACGGGGCCAGACGGAACACGGCAGGCCGCACCGCGCAGACAGCCCCTCCCCCGAAGTTGGGGGAGGGGCAGCGAGGAACGAGCGGGGAGGGGGCCTCCGCCCACGGGACGCACCCCGCTCTAGGGCTCGGATGCCGGCTCGCGCCGGTCGTGGCTCCTGGTCAGGCGGACCCTTGGGACGTGCGTCGTCACGGCGTGCCCCCGGGCGCGCCGGTCTCGGTGATGCGGCCCTCCACGCGCGGCGCGATGGGCTGCCCGGAGGCGTACGCGCTGGTCAGCGCGTCGAAGGCCATCAGCTTGAGCTCCGGCCCCGGCGGCACGCTCAGGACGGCGCGCGTGTGGAAGGTGTAGGTGTCGCCGCCGCCGTACAGGTAGTCGGGGACGGCCACGACGTAGGTGCGGTTGTCGTCCAGCGGCTCCCAGGCGTTCCCGCGCTGGATCTCCACCCGCGTCACGCGCTGCATGGGCGGGCGCGAGCGGTCGAAGCTGAAGCGCAGCCCGCTGACCTGCAGGAAGCGCCCCTCGCCGCGGCCGCCGGACACGCCGCGCTCCAGCACCTGCTCGCGCAGGTCGCGTCCCCGCAGCCACACGAGTGCGACGCGGGTGGGAAAGCCGAAGGTGCGCGCCAGGTGCTCCCAGCGGATGTCGCCCTGGAAGGCGTCGTCGATGCGGATGGCGCCGCCGTTGAGCACCGCCACGTCCGCGGGGAGGTCGGGGTACGCGGTGCGCATCACGTCGGTGAGCCAGTTGCCCCAGGCGCTCTCCTGGTTGCGCACCACCTCTTCCGAGGCGTCCAGCCGCGTGGCCGTGCGGCCGATGAGCTGGTCGAAGAACGGCACCTTTTCGCGCATGCGCGCGGCCCACACGCGCTGCACCTGCTCCACGTACGCGGGGTCGGCGGCGACGGTGGAATCGAGCACCACCGAATCGGCGTCCACCGCCGGCATGCCCCCGCGCCGGCCGAGCGTGACCTGCCAGATGCGGCGCGCGTTGGAATCGCCCTTGGTGATGGCGGCGCTCCCCTCGGTGAGCGGCACGTGGATCAGGTAGTGCTCGTGCCCGCCCGCGATCCACACGAACCTGGGGTGCGTGGCCCGCAGCGCGGCGATGCGCCGGTCGATGGACAGGTCCAGGTGCGTCAGCCCCACGATGGCGTCCGCCCCGCGCTGCTCCAGCGAGCGGATCTGCGCCTCGGCGAGGGCCACCCAGGCGGTGTCGTGCGTGGCGTACTCGCGCGGCGCGTCCAGGAAGGTGAGCGTGAAGATGCCGACCTTCATCCCCCCCACCGTGACCACCGTGTCGCGGCCCAGGCGCCGGTCCGCCTGCGCATCCCCCGTGTTCAGGCGGACGTTGGCGGCCAGCCAGGGAAAGCGCGACGCGTTGATGGCGCCCACGAACATGCCCGCGCGGCGCTCGTCGAACTCGTGGTTGCCGGGGACGGCGATCAGCGGCGCGCGCGCGTGCAGGAAGTTGAGCGCGTCGATCATCTGCAGCCCCGCGAAGTAGCGGCTCTCCAGCGAGGGGGCGATGAAGTCGCCGGCGTGCAGGATGCGCACGGGCAGCCGCGTCTGCCGCGCCGCGCGCCCGGCCATGGTGGCCACGCGGCCCAATCCCCCCGCCTGGCCGTTCTCCACCGCGTCGATGCGGTAGACGTCGTTGATCTGCACGAACACCGCCTCGGGGCGGAACTCCTGCGCCCGGGCCTGCGCGGCGCACGCCAGCAGGACGGCGGAGGCGAGCAGTCGCGCGCGCGGGGCGCGCCACGGGGTGCGGCGTGCGGACATGGTCGGGCCGGGTGCGTGGGCCGGGAGAACGGGTGTCGGCGCAGAATAGCGCGGCGCGACGGGAGCGGCAACGGAAGGGGGATGCCGCCGGAGGGGAGGATCGGGCCGGGCGGGCCGGCGCAGCTCAGGGCGCGCGCCGCTGGGGGCGGAAGGTGACGGTGACGCTGGTCCAGGAGGACTCCGCCACGCCGCGGCGCGAGGCGGGCGTAAAGCGCGCGACCGCCGCGACGCGCCTGGCCGCGTCCCTGAACTCCGCGGGGACGTCGCCGAACATCACCATGCTCTGTTCCACGGGCCGTCCGTCGGGGCCCACCTCCAGGAAGACGCGCACCTCCGCGCCCTGCCCCGCCAGCGCCGGCGGGTGCAGGCGCGCGGCCTCGGTGGCCAGCTCGTCGGGGTTCAGCAGCCGCGCGTCGGCCCTCGACGCCACGCCGGCATTGGCCCCGCCCTGGAC
The DNA here is from genome assembly GCA_035715345.1 of Longimicrobium sp. GTDB lineage: Bacteria > Gemmatimonadota > Gemmatimonadetes > Longimicrobiales > Longimicrobiaceae > Longimicrobium. Next base: position 2,805 of record DASTLD010000143.1, on the reverse strand, counting down.
CGCCGCCGCGCAGGCGAGCAGCTCCAGCGCCTCGTCCGCGCCCTCCATCTCGAAGGCGTGGAGCTGCCGCCCGTCGTCCGTCTCCAGCGACACCAGCAGGTGCAGCGCGCCGCGCGCGCGGGCGGTGATGGCGGCCGCCAGCTCCGGCGGCAGCACCACGGCCAGGGCGCCCTCCACCGGCTGGACGACCACCTCGCGCGCCTCGGTGGCCTCCGCATCGAAGCGCCAGGCCAGGAGCGCGTCCGTGCTGGTCCAGGTGCCGGGGAACGCGAAGGCGGTGCGCAGCGCGGGGCCGTGGCAGGCCCACACCAGCGCCGCGGGCTCGGCCGCGGGCGCCGTCTCCGTGACCACGGCCACGCTGGCGTCCGCGCCGGTCTCCGGGTCCGTGGTGTTGGTGACCGTGAAGCGTCCCATCTGCCGGGGCTGCGCGTGCAGGGGCGCGGCGGCGGCGGCGGCCAGGAGCAGCGGGAGGAAGCGGGAGACGCGGAGGGACATGGAACGGGAGGTGAGGGGTTGCGCGTGAACGATAGCGCGGCGCGGCGCGGCCGTACAGGCATTTGCCCGCTCCGCATTCCCCTCCGATGTGGTAAGATGTCGGGATGACGCTCCCGGAGACCGCCCGTTGATCGCCGCCTTGCTGGCCGCCGCGCTGCTGCAGGCCGCCCCCGCGCCCGCGCAGGCGCCGGGGCTGCTGGTGGAGCGGCGCCTGGCCGAGCGCGTGCCCCTGGCCATCGGCGACACCGTGCGGCTGCGCGCCATCGCCCTGCCCGCCGCGCCGCGGGCGTTCGTGGTGGAGGGCGTGTTCGAGCGCCCGGCGGACCCCAACCGCATCGCGCGCAACGAGTACGAGGTGCGGCTGCACCTGCCGGACCTGGAGGCCATGCTGCCCGCGCGCGACCGCATCGACCGCTTCGCCGTCGCCCTCGCGCCGGGGGCGGACCCGGACTCCGCGGCGCGGTGGATCGAGGGGGTGGCGTTCGGCACGCGCGCGTACGGCAGCGCGGCGCTGGCGGGGCGGGCCAGCGCCACCTTCGCGGTGGTGTCGCGCTTCCACGACGCCATCGGCATCGTGACCATCCTGGCCAGCGCCATCTTCCTGCTCTGCGTGATGGTGATCCGCGTCGACGAGCGCAAGCGCGACATGGGCGTGCTGCGGCTCATCGGCGTCAGCCGCGGCACCGTGTTCCGCGCCATCGTGCTGGAGGCCATCGGCATCGCCCTGCTGGGCAGCGCGCTGGGCGCGGGGCTGGGCGTGCTCTCCGCGCGCTGGGTCAACACGCACTACGCCGCCATGTACGACACCACGCTGCGCTTCGCGCTGGTCACCCCGCGCATCGTGCTCTTCGCCGCGCTGCTGGGGCTGCTGCTGGGCGCGGCGGCGGGCGCGCTGGCGGCGTGGCGCGTGGTGGGCACCGCGCCGCAGCGGCTGGGGGAGCGGTGATCGTCTCCGCCTTCCTGCGCTCGCTGTGGCGCCGGGCGGGGCGGACGGCGCTGGCGCTGGCCGGCATCGCCGTGTCCGCGGCGCTGCTGCTGGACATGACCATGCTGGCCAGCGGGCTGACCGTCTCCTTCGGCGACATGATCGGCCTCAGCGGCTACGCGCTGCGCGTCACGCCGCGCGGCATCCTGCCCTTCGACAGCGAGGCCGGCATCGCGCAGGGCCGGGCGGTCACGCGGCGCATCGCGGCGGTGCCGGGCGTGCGCGCGGTGGCCCCGGTGCTCGGCGCGCAGTTCTACCCCGTGCGGGGCGACAGCGCGGGGGAGCCCATGTTCACCGTGGGCATCGACCCGCGCGCGCAGTTCCTCTACCGCGTCACCGAGGGCCGCGAGCCGGGCGCGGGCGAGGTGGTCGTGAGCCAGCCGCTGGCGGAGGCGGAGCGGCTGGGGCCCGGCAGCCGCATCCGCCTGGCCGCGGACCTGGACCCGTCGCTGGGGCGGCCGCGCGCGGTGCGCGAGTACCGGGTCAGCGGCGTGGCGGAGTTCCTGTTCGACTACGCGGACCAGCGCTCGGTGGCCATGCCGCTGGCGGAGGTGCAGCGCGCCACCGGCCGCGCGGACGAGGTGTCTCTCTTCGGCGTCGCCACGGCGGAGGGGGTGAGCGACGACTCGCTGGCGCGCCGCATCACGGCCGCGGTGCCGGAGGTGTCGACGTACTCCACGCGCGAGCTGATGGCGGAGATGGACCGGCGGCTGCTCTACTTCCAGCAGCTGGCGACCATCCTGGGCAGCGTGGCGATGATCGTCACCGCGCTGCTGGTGTCCACCATCATCACCATCGGCGTGCGCGAGCGCTTCGGCGAGATCGCCACGCTGCGGGCCATCGGCGTGCGGCGCGGGCGGGTGCTGCTGGCGGTGGTGACGGAGGGGCTGGTGCTGGCGGGCATCGGGTGCCTGGTGGGGCTGCCGCTGGGGCTGTGGATGGCGGGACGATTGGACCGCATCCTCCTCTCCTTTCCCGGCATCCCCGCGCGGATGACGTTCTTCGCGTGGGAGCCCGGCCGCGTGGCCCTGGCGATGGGCCTGGTGATCGCGATCGGCGCGCTGGCGGGGCTGGTGCCCGGGCTGGGCGCCGCGCGCGCGTCACTGGGGCGGGCGTTGCGCGAGGAGGCGGAGTGAGGGGGGCGACCTTTTGCGCGACACCGGGAAGGCAGGGCCGGCGTCTGCGCGGGGCCCCACCCCCCGGCCCCCTCCCCCCGCGCCCGACAGACGTCCGTGCTTCGTCAGGGCCGGTGCACGCGGCGCGCGGAGAGGGGGAGACGTGAACTGCGCGGCGGCTGGGTTCGAGCGCAGACTCCACAACCCTCC
>DASTLD010000142.1:0-6520 GCA_035715345.1 Longimicrobium sp. | reverse complement strand
GGCCGATGATGCGCCCCTTCATCTCGTCCGACGGCAGCGCGACGACGGAGACGGTGGTCTCCGCCGTGTGATCCGCGGCGATGCGCTGGATGGCCAGGGAGATGATCTTCTTGGCCTCGCGGTCGGCGTCGCGGCGGGCCTCTTCCTTGATCTCGCGGATGCGCTGGGCGGCGGTGGCGCGGGCCTCCTCCTCCAGGGCGTGCAGGAGCTGCCGGCGCGCCTCGTCGGCGCTCAGGCCGGCCAGCGACTCCAGCCGGTGCTGCACCTCGCCGATGCGCGCCTCCAGCTCCTGGTTGCGCAGCTCCACGGCGCGCTCGCGCTGGGCCAGCTGCCCCGCGCGCTGCTCCTGCGCCTCGCCCTTCTCGTCCAGCAGGTGCAGCTTGCGGTCGAGCGTCTCCGTGCGCTCCTGCAGGCGGCGCTCGATGCGCTCGATCTCGTCGCGGCGGCGGCTCTCCTCGCGCTCCCACTCCTCGCGGGCGCGGATGGCCTCCTCGCGGCCCTTGAGCACCTCCGCCTGGCGCAGGCGCTCGGCCTCCTGCTCCGCGCCGGCGCGGATGCGGGCCGCCTCGTCCTCGGCGGTGGCGCGGGCGGCGCGCAGGCGTCCCTGGATGACGGACCGGCCGCCCAGGAAGCCCGCGATTGCCCCCACGACCGCCGCCACGGCGATCAGCAGAATCTCCATGACTTCGTATCTATCGTCGACGCGCGCGGACGCGCGTGCGGTGCAAAAAAGAACGGCGCCAGAGCCACTGCACCCTGCCGCCGTCTACCCTGAGCCCTGCTCACATGGACGGCGCGGACGCCGCGGTTGTGGAAAACATAAGGACGCGGGCAAGGGTGCCGCAAGGTGAGTGGCGTGTACAGGGACTGTGTAGGGAATAGGGATCAGGGAATAGGGAATAGGGGACAGGTTACAGGGGACAGCCTGCGGGGCGGCGTGCGGGCGGCGGTGGGTGCGTCGGGCAGCGGCCTTTCCGCACGGCACCGCGCAGGCGGACTTCGTGTTTCCTCAGCCGCGAATTCATTCGCCGGGGCGCCCGGCGGAGATGCTGGCCTCGGACGACAGCGTCCGGCACCATCGCGTCCGGGAAAAACGACGACCCTCCCGGAATCCAGGGGAGGGTCGTCGGACGGGTCGATATGCGACGCCGGTTACCCGAGCGGGCCGCAGGTGGCCGGGTTGGCGATGCCGGTGCAGATGCACGTCAGGATGCACGTGAAGCCGAAGCAGGTGCCCCGGAACGGATCGCACGTACGGGCCTGCAGGTTCGTGGGATCGTGCGCCTTGACCGTGCCGCGCGTCTGCGCCTCGGGCTCTTCGGTCTCGAACGTCTCCACGTCGAGCTGCTCCAGATCCAGTTTCAGCTTCCGCATACCGCCTCCCTGTGCTCGGGTAACGGGGCTGACTGCCCCACGCCCAAGCTAATCGCCACGCCCGGAGCGGGACAGATTTTCATCGGGCCGAAAGGGTGTCCACACGACGAAAGGTGCGAGGCAGCACGCGTCTGCGCGGGAGGCCCCACCCCCCGGCCCCCTCCCCCCGCACGGCCACGCGTCCGCTCGCGTCGCGGGGCTTCTCGAGGGCCGTGCGCGGAGAGGGGGAGACCTGAACTGCGCGAATCGCAGCTTCGCGCACGGATACAAACAACCCTCCCCCAGACTTGGGGGAGGGTGGACGAGTAGTGCGAGTCCGGGTGGGGGCGCCCGCCTCCGCGCAGCCGCTCGCCTCCCGCTTCGATCCACTTCGTACTTCGTACCCCGTACTTCGTACTTCCCCCTACCCGTGCATCTGCACGAAATCGTACGGTGGCCAGGGGCCCGTCAGGTCCAGCTCCAGCGCGCTGTTCAGGCGGGCCAGCACGTCCAGGCGCTCCTGGAAGGCGCCGGTGGTGGAGCGCGGCACCAGGAAGGCGGCGGTCAGCACGCGCGTGCCCGTCGCGGCCAGCGTGACGGCGGCGGCGGAGACGCGGCGCAGCTCGGCGTAGATGTGCGTGGACAGGTCCATCGCCAGGTCGCGGCTGAACCCCTGCTCCACCACGTCCACGTGCAGCCGGAACTCCCACTTGCCCGCCACCCGCTCCATGGCCCCCGTCAGCGACGCGTGCGACTCCGTCAGGAACCCGCGCACCTCCTCCGCCGACGGGAACACGATCCCCAGCGGCGCCGGCACCACGTCACCCTGCAGCAGCGCGCGGTGCACCTCCCAGTGCTGCGCCGCCACCTGGTCCGGGTGCGTGTCCACGGCCTTCGACGGCGCGGGACGGACCAGCGCGGCCAGGTCGTCGCCCCGCACCAGCGACACGCCGAGCGAGGGGTCCGCGGCCTCCCACTCCACGTCCGCCCCGGGCGCGCGGATCACGCCCAGCAGCGCCAGGGGGTGGGGCGCCTCCATCACCCGAAGCGCGGGTCGGAGAGCAGCGCGTACACCTCGCGCTGCGGCTCCGGCGTGGTCACCTCCGGCCCGTCCGGCCCCATGTACACGTTGACCTCCGAGCGGAAGCCCACGTCGCCGGCCAGGTAGATGCCCGGCTCGATGGAGAAGCCGACGCCCTGGATGAGCGTGCGCGTGTCGCGCGTCTCCAGGTTGTCGATGTTGGGCCCGGAGCCGTGCAGCTCGCGGTCGATGGAGTGCCCGGTGCGGTGGATGAACGCCTCGCCCCAGCCGCGCTCCGTGATGACCGCGCGCGCCGCGTCGTCCGCCTCCCAACCCGCCGGCGGCTGCCCCGCGGCGTGGCGGCTCCGGATGCGGTCGATGGCCGCCAGCCGCGCGTCGCGCACCGCCGCGAAGATCGTGGCCAGCCGCTCCGGCACCGTCTCGCCGACGTACCCCATCCAGGTCTGGTCGCCGTACACCGCCTCCGGCCCGTCTTCCTTGCCGTAGAGGTCGATCAGCACCAGGTCGCCGGGGCGGATCTCCGCGTGCTTCTCCGCGCTGGGCGCGTAGTGGGGGTTGGCGGCGTTCGCGTTGACCGCCACGATGGCGTCCGCGCCCACCGTGAGCCCCGCCTCCGTGAAGCGCTCCTGGATCCAGCGGCGCATCTCCCACTCGGTCGTGGTGCGGCCCGCGCGCGCGGCCGCGGCGATGCGGGAGAAGGCGGCGTGGGCGGTGTCGGCGACGACCTTCGCGGCGCGGCGGTGGCTGGCCACGCCCTCGGGCGACCAGCGCGCGTTGAAGGCGCTGACCAGGTTGGCGGAGGTGACGATGTTTCCGCCCGCCGCGCGCACCAGCTCCAGCACGCCGGCGGGCACCTGGTCCACGTACGGCACGGCGTCGTTCTCGGCGTACTCCATCGCCACCCGTCCGCTCCCCGCCAGCAGCTCGCGCAGGCGCGCGTCCAGCTCCTGCCACGACGAGTAGGGCCGGTTCTCGCCCAGCCAGGTGCTCCACGGCTGCTGCTCGATGCGGTGGGTGACGGCCACCGGCGTCCCCTCCGCGGGCAGGTAGACGAACCAGCGGCGCGTCATGGCCGGCAGGCCGGTCAGGTTGGAGGCGATGGCGTTCAGCCCCTTGAAGTTGTACAGCAGCCACGCGTCCACGCCCTGCGCGCGCAGCTCGGCGCGGACGCGCTCCACGGTCTCGGGCGTGAGCGATACGGTCTGGTCTACGACGGCCATCCGGGAGTTCGGTTGATGTGGGCGATGGTCACGGAGATGCGTCCGCGGGGGACCAGCGGGTGCCCTTGATGAGCGACAGGCCCAGCACGCGCTCGCGCGTCAGCAGGCGATGGATCTCGCGCTCGCGCAGCACGGCGCCGCGCACGCCGGCAAAGCCCCAGCGGCGCCAGGCGCGGCGAAGGATGGCCAGCTTTTCCCGCAGCGAGAAGATCTCGGAGAAGTCGGGGAACGGCGCCGCCTCCGGGCGGAACGGCGAGGGCGCGTCGGACCAGTCCTCCACCACCAGGTCCACCACGCCGGCGTCGCGCAGGAGCTGCTTCCACTCCACCAGGATCATCGGCCGCGCGCCCAGGTGCCGCACCAGGATCTCGCGGCGCGTGGGGTCCACGTTGCCGGTCCAGATGAGCTGCACCAGCACCACGGACCCGTACGGCTTGGTGACCCGCGCCAGCTCCGCGACCGCGCGCGCCGGGTCCGCGGAGGCGGCCAGGCCGATCTCGCCGATGGCGATGTCGAAGCTGGCGTCGCGGAACGGCAGGTCGTCCAGCGCAGCGGCCTCGAAGGTCAGGCGCCCGTCCATGGCCACGTCGCGGGCGCGGCGCTCCGCCTCCTTGACCAGCACCACGTCGGGGTCCACGCCCACGCCGGAGACGTCGAAGGTCTCCGCCAGGTAGAGCGTGCTGACGCCGCGGCCGCAGGCGCAGTCCAGGATCTCGCACCCCTCCTTGAGCTCGGTCAGGCTGGCGATCTGCCGGTAGAGCGCCTCGCCGCCGGGGGGAAAGACGACTTCCCGGCTCAGCCGCACCAGGTCCAGCATGGACGGGCCGCCCGGCCGGGGCGGCGGCGGAACGGCGAGTTCCATGGAGCGCGGCATGGAGGAAAGTATACCGGGAGCGCCGGGTGGTCGCCAGCAGGGTGCCGGGGCATGGACCGACCAGCAGGCGGGCGCGATTCGACCGGGATGCGCAAGGCCGGCAGGCGAGCCATCCGAGCCGAGATGCACGACGCCGCCAACCGGCCGGCGGTTGAAACCGCGCCTCCAAAAGCACGAAGTCCGCCTGCGCGGACTGCACCCTGGCACCGTCACGTTCGGCGGCCCCGGCGGCAGTCGTATGGTAGAGACGCGGAGGCGGCAGCCGGATGTCTGTTCCGCGAATGCTAGTGTCTCGCCATATCGTGATTCTAGCGGAATAACCGCCGCTTTCGCGCGGTGGCCTGCGGTTGCAGTGTATGCCTCGGAGAGGAGCCGTGTATTTTATTTACTTGATTCGTCCCAAAATACGCTCTATCTTAAGACTGTGATCCCGGTGCATCAACACTCCTGCTACCACGGAACGACCCATGAAGAAAATCAGGCTTTCCCTCGAAGGCCTCCACGTTGACACCTTCGCCGTCGCTTCGGAGCCCCATAGCAGTCCGGGTACTGTCCGCGCCCACAGTGGGGACCTGTCTGGCGTCGCCGGCGTGATGTGCCTGGCTCCATCGATGTCCTGCGAGCAATACAGCCAGTGCGATTGCTATTCGCAGGGAGGTACGTGCACCCCTGGCGAGAACGGGCCATGCACTGGCGACTGCCCAGAAGAGGCTCCGCCCCGGTTTTCGGAATAGACACGCCCTGGCGGGGCGGCTCTACGGGGCCTGCATCACAACCGGCAGCCGGCCGCAGGCGCGTTGTCATCCCGATTAGTGGCGTGCCGTTCCTTGCACCGCAGCCCACCCCAGGAGCGTTGTCATCCTGAGAGCCTCGCGCGGAATTGTACCCGACGCGGACCTCCGGAGGCCCGAAGGATCTTGCCCGCGCGCCGCGGGCTTCGCATGCCGGCAGCGATCCCCACGTGCGGCGCCTACGCCGGCGGCAGCCCCGCAAGCGCGTGCAGGTGCTGCACTACCGCGCGCGCCACGTCGCGCTCGGCGGAGCCGGCGTCGAGCACCGACACCAGCCGCCCGCCGCAGCGCACATCCGCCCACTCCCGCAGGGCGAGTGTGATGGCGTACACGTCGTCCGGCTGCACTGCGAGCGCGCCGCCCGGCTCGCCCGCCAGGATGTCGAACCCGGCGGACAGGATCACGAAATCGGGAGATTGGCCCGGTGCGATGTCGTCCAGCGACGTGCGCAGCGCGGCCTCGAACAGCACGCCGTCGCTCCCGCGGGGCAGCGCGGCGCCGGGGATGGACGTTGCCTCATCGCCCGCGGCGTGGAACGACAGCAGATCGATGCCTTCGCCGCGACTGGCCAGGTTAGCGGCGGCCTTCGGTGGTGAGGAACCCCAGTAGACCACGAGCACGCGCCCCACATCCCGCCGCTGCCGCAGGTGCCGCGCGGCGATGAGGGGCGTGTTGAACAGAGAGGAGCCACCCGGCGCATCCGCCGCCGCATCGCGCCCCGGCGGGCGGGCCAGGCAGAAGGCGTTGCGCACGTCGCCGCGGAGCACGGCTTCGACCGCCGTCAGCGCCGTGCCCACCGCCGCCGTCGCCCCATCCCAGCTTGCGCCGGAGACGGGAACGCCGTGCAGGTCCAGCGTGCGCCCGGCCCGGCGCGCCTCGTCCGCGGCGGCGCGCACCTGCTCGACGTACGCGGGCGTGTGGACGAGCAGCAGGTCATCGACCGTGGCGTGCGTGGCCTCGATCTGCTGGACCGGCTCCCACAGCGCCACCATGTCACGCTGCACGGCGCGCGTGATGGCCGGCAGCCGCCCCTGGTGGTCGGGGTGGCTCCAGCCCGTGTCGTGCAGCGAGCAATCCTCGTGGCTGACGAAGGCGGTGTTCTTCACGCGCCCGCCCGCGCGAGAAATCGTCCTGGATCATGCGCTTCGTGCGCGGTCCTGCACGAATGCGCAGGCGGGCTCCCCTCCTCTCCCGCTCCGCGGGGGAGGGGGGGCTGGGGGGGGAGGGGGCCTCCGCCCGC
>DASTLD010000141.1:0-4302 GCA_035715345.1 Longimicrobium sp. | reverse complement strand
CGGGCCCGCGCGCCCGCCCGCGCCCGGCGCGCGGCGGGTGGCCGGCGTGTCGGAGGACGTCACGGAGCGCGTGGCGCGCGAGGAGGAGCTGGCCCGGCGCGGAGAGCACTTCCGCTTTCTGGTGGAGAAGAGCCGCGACGTGTTCGGCACCCTGGACGCCGGGGGGCGCCTGACCTACGTGAGCCCCTCCATCGTCCCCGTGTGCGGCCACGACCCCGCGCGGCTGGTGGGCCGCCGCCTGGCGGAGCTGGTACAGCCGGACGACCAGCCCTGCCTGCGCGGCCTGCTGGAGTCGCTGCCCGCGCAGCCGGACGGCTCCGCGCGCGGCGAGTACCGCTGCCCGCACGCGCGCGAGGGGGTGCGCGTGCTGGAGTTCGCCTTCCAGTTCTCCCCCGGCGCGGACGGCGGGCGCACCCTGTTCAGCGCCCGCGACGTGACGCAGCAGCGCGCGCTGGAGCTGCAGCTGCGCCAGAGCCAGAAGATGGACGCCATCGGCCGGCTGGCGGGCGGCGTGGCGCACGACTTCAACAACCTGCTCACCGCCATCCTGGGCCACACCGAGCTGATCCTGCTGGACCTGCCGCCGGACGGCCCCTTCCGCGACGACCTGGTGGAGGTCAAGCACGCCGCCGAGCGCGCCGCGGAGCTCACCCGCCAGCTCCTGGCCTTCTCGCGCCAGCAGGTCATGCAGCCCGCCACCGTCTCGCCCGCCTCCGTGGTGAAGGGCGTGGTCAAGCTGCTGCAGCGCCTGATCGGCGAGGACGTGCGGCTGGTGGTGCGCGTGGAGCCCGGCGCCGGCTACGTGCGCGCGGACCCGCACCAGCTGGAGCAGGTCATCCTGAACCTGGCCGTCAACGCCCGCGACGCCATGCCGGGCGGCGGCACGCTGGAGCTGGCGGTGTCGCGGGTGGAGGTGGCGGAGGGGGCGCAGGGCTGGCCCTACTTCGTGGTGCCCGGCCGCTACGTGCGGCTGGCCGTGCGCGACACCGGCACCGGCATGACCCCGGAGGTGGCCCAGCGCATCTTCGAGCCCTTCTTCACCACCAAGGAGCCGGGCCGCGGCACCGGCCTGGGCCTGGCCACCGTGTACGGCATCGTCCAGCAGAGCGAGGGCTTCGTGTGGGCCGCCACCGCTCCGGGCGAGGGGACCACCTTCACCGTGCTGCTGCCGCGGGTGGAGGAGGACGGCGGCGCCCCGGACGACGCCTCCGCCGCCTACGACGGGAGCGCGGGCACCATCGTGCTGCTGGAGGACGAGCGCGCCGTGCGCGACTTCGCGGCGCGCGTGCTGGCGCGGGCGGGGTACCGGGTGCTGGACTTCGCGCAGCCGGAGGACGCCCTGCGGGTGCTGGCGGACCCGGCGGCGTCCGTGGACCTGCTGGTGACCGACCTGGTGATGGGGGGCATGAGCGGCCCGGACGTGGCCGCGCGGGCGCGGGCGGCGCGCCCCGCGCTGCCGGTGCTGTACGTCTCCGGCTATTCCAGCGAGGCGCTGGACGAGCGGGGGATGGCCCTGGCCGGCGCCGCCCTGCTGCCCAAGCCCTTCACCGGCGCCGCCCTGCTGCAGCACGTGGCCGCCCTGCTCCCCGCCCGCGCCGGACGCCGCGCGGCCGATGCCCCCGGGTGATCCGCACCCCAGCGGTTGGCCCCATTGGTCCGGCGGTTGCGTCTGTCCGGTGGACGCAGTTCCCGCCGCCGCGCCTCCTTGCCGGCGCCGGCAGCCGGTCCGGTGTCCCGCGCCATCGAAGGCTTTCTCCGGCAGATTCCACGACGTGCCCGGCAGCGAACCCCCAGCGGCAAGGGCCGCACCGTGAGCGCCTCGTCCGGCGGGCGCGCCCCGCCCGGCGGCCCGCGGACCGCCTTCTCCGGCGCGCCGCCGCCCGCGGACGTGCGGCAGGCGGAGGACGCGCGCGTGTTCCGCGGCGTGGCCCGGGTCACCGCGCTCGTGGTCACGATCATCATGCCCGTGGTGGTCCTCGTTCAGCCCGACATCTTCACGCGCGCCCTGCGCGTGCTGCTGGTGGTGGACGGGACGGTGCTCCTCACCCTGTGGCTGGCCCGCCGGGGCCGCGTGCGCGCGGCCTCCTGGATCTACGTACTGGCCATCATCACCCTGATCACGTACAACGCGCTGCAGGTGGGCGCCATCCGCAGCCCCGGCGTCCAGGCGTACTTCATCTTCGTGATGCTGGCCGGCCTGCTGCTGGGGCCGCGCGCGGGCATTGCGACGGGCGTGGTGTGTGCGGCCCTGGCCCTGGGGCTCGTGCTGGCCGAGAGCCTGGGCATGGCCCCGGTCCGGACGGGCGACGACAACGCCCTTTCGCGGTGGCTGCTGACCTGCGTCTACATCGCCGTGGCGCTGGCGGCCATGCACGTCGCGACCAGCCAGGTGCAGCGGGCCCTGGCCGCCGCGCAGAAGGAGCTCGCGGTGCGGCGCGCCACGGAGGAACGGCTCGACCGCGCCCTGGACGCCGGCCGCATCGGCATCTTCGAGCACGTCCTGGGGTCGGACCGCTTCCGCTTCGACGAGCGCGCCCTGGCGCTGACCGGGATGTCCGCCGGACCGGACGGGGAGATCGGGCTGGAGGCGTGGCTGGCGCTCGTCCACCCCGAGGACCGCGGCCGCGTGCTGGACGAGATCGCGAGCTTCGAGCGGGGCCAGGCGGACGGCCGCATCCAGTATCGCCTGGTCCGGCCGGACGGCGCGCTGCGCCACGTGGAGGCCGCGGCCCACCTGGCGCGGGCGGCGGACGGCCAGCCGGCCTCCGCGTTCGGCATGATCATGGACGTGACCGAGCGCAGGCAGGCGGAGGCGGAGCGCGAGCACCTGGTGCTGAACCTGGCGGAGCGGGTCAAGGAGCTGCGGCTGCTCCACGAGGCCGCGCGCCTGCTGCAGCACGCCAGCGGCGTGGACCGGCTGGTGCTCTCCGAGCTGGTGGTCCGCATGCCCGCCGCCTGGCTGCACGCCCGCGACGCCTGTGCCCGCATCGCGTACGGAGGCATCGACGTCACCTCGGAGGGCTGGCGCGCCACCCCGTGGATGCAGACGGCGACGTTCCGGACCAGCGACGGGGACGGCACGCTCCAGGTGGCCTACCTTCACGAGCACGCCGCCGCGGACGAAGGGCCGTTCCTGGCGGAGGAGCGCGCCCTCATCGACTCGCTGGCGGAGATGCTCCGCTCGCACGTGGAGCGCTACGTGGTGGACCGGCAGCGGCTGGCGGTGGAGGCCCAGCTGCGGCAGGCGCAGAAGATGGACGCGCTCGGCACCCTGGCCGGCGGGATTGCCCACGACTTCAACAACATCCTCACCGCCATCGGGGGATACGCGGAGCTGGCGGCGCTCGACGCCCCGCCCGGCAGCCCGCTCTCGGAGAGCATCGACGAGATCCTGAAGGGCTACGCGCGGGCGCGCGACCTGGTGCGCCGCATCGCGCTCTTCAGCCGCAGGCAGGAGTCCACCCGCAGGGTCATCGCCCTTGAGCCCGTGGTGCAGGAGGCGCTGCAGCTCCTGCGCGCCTCGCTGCCGGCCAACATCGAGATCCGCACCCGCCTGGCGCCGCGGCTGCCGCTGGTGCGGGCGGACGCGACGCAGATCCACCAGGTGATGATGAACCTGGGCACCAACGCCGCGTACGCCATGCGGGAGCGCGGCGGGGTGCTCTCCGTGGAGCTCGACGCCGTCCCCGTCGGCGCGGAGGGGCCGGAGTTCCCCGCGGAGCTCGACGCCGACCACGCCCTGCGGCTGCGGGTGGCCGACACCGGCTGCGGCATGGCCCCCGAGGTGCGCGAGCGGCTGTTCGAGCCCTTCTTTACCACCAAGGGGCCGGCCGGCACCGGGCTGGGCCTGGCGGTGGTGCACGGCATCATCCGCGACCACGGCGGCGCCATCTCCGTGGACAGCAGTCCCGGCGCCGGCACCCGCTTCGAGATCCACCTTCCCGCCGAGCCGGAGGCCGCCGGCCCCGCCAGCGCCGCCACGGCCGCCGGACTGCGCGGGGCCGGGCAGCACGTCATGTACGTGGACGACGAGGAGCCCCTGTGCCACGTCATGACGCGGAACCTGGTGCGCCTGGGCTACCGCTGCACGGGGTTCACCAACCCGGGGGTGGCGCTCCAGGAGTTCCGCACCGCGCCGCACGACTTCGACGCGGTGATCACCGACCTGCAGATGCCGGCCATGTCGGGCCTGGACGTGGCCCGCGCCATCCGGGCGGTGCGGCCGGACACCCCCATCGCCGTCGCGTCCGGCTACCCCCCGGACCAGATCGCCACCGATCCCGGCGCCAGGACGGTTCCCTG
>DASTLD010000140.1:0-10062 GCA_035715345.1 Longimicrobium sp. | reverse complement strand
GACGCAGAGGGGCTGATCGAGCCCTCTGCGTCCTCGTTTTTCACTCTGCGCTCTCTGCGTGAAACCGCAGTAGAGGTCAGCCGACCAGCTCGGTGCCGCTGAAGAAGAAGGCGATCTCCACGGCGGCCGTCTCGTCGGCGTCGCTGCCGTGCACGGCGTTCTTGCCCTTGCTCTCCGCGTACAGCTTGCGGATGGTGCCCTCCGCCGCCTCCGCCGGGTCCGTGGCGCCGATGGTGTCGCGCCACTTCTGCACCGCGCCGGGCGCCCGCAGCGCCATCACCACCGACGGGCCGCTGCTCATGAACTCCACCAGCTCCCCGTAGAACGGCCGCTCGCGGTGCACCTCGTAGAACTTCTCCGCCTGCGCGCGGCTGATCTGCGTCAGCTTCATCCCCTCCACGCGGAAGCCCGCCTGCTGGAGGTGCGCGATGATCTTGCCGGCGTTGCCCGCGGCCACGGCGTCGGGCTTGATGATGGCAAACGTGCGGTCCATCGGCTGATCTATTCCTCGGTTGGGGTTTCGACTGCGTTCAATGCCAGGCCGAACACCTTGCGCAGGATGTCGCCCCGGGTCAGGAAGCCGGTGAGCTGCCCGTCGTGCACCACCGGCACCCGCTCGATGTCCTTGCTGACCAGCAGCGAGGTGACCTCCGCCAGCGCCTGGTCCTCGCCGACGCAGATGACCGAGCGGCTCATCACGTCGCGCACCCTGGTGTCGCGCACGGCCTGGAGGGCCGCCTCCGACGGGCGCTGCACGCCGGCCAGCAGGTGGCGCAGCAGGTCGCGGTCGGTCACCATCCCCAGCACCTGCCGGTCGTCGCCGACGACGGGGACGGCGCGCAGCTTGTGCTCCGCGATCACGTCCAGCACCTCCGCCACCGGCGCGTCGGGCGTGGTGCGGTAGACGCGCTGCGTCATCACGTCGCGCACGCGCAGGCGCGGCTCGATCACGATCTCGCGGAGCTGCGCGATCTCCAGCACGGACTGCGGCGTCCTGGCGGCCACCAGCGCGTCCACCACGTCGTCGTGGCGCAGCAGGCTGGCCAGCGCGGCAACGGTCTGCAGGTACAGGTCCGCCGCCGTGGGCGGGGCCAGCACCAGGACGACCACCTGGGCCACCGACGTGGTGTCGTCCGGCGTCTCCGGCAGCGGCTGCGGCGTGACGCCGATGGCCACCACCAGGTCCTCCACCGCGTCCGTGCGCAGGTGCGGCAGCAGCACGCGGTCGCCCACGTGGATCAGGTCGCGGACGTGCGTCTCGCTGAACAGGCGGCGCAGCTTGTCCGGCTCGCGGACGAGCCCGGCCTCCACCAGGTGGCGGGCCAGGTGCTGCACGGCCTGGTAGACCGTGGCCGCGGGGAGCGGGGCAATGATGTGCTCGGGACGGAGGATCTCCGTCAGGCGCACCTGCCCCGCCCTGGCACCCTCGCTCAGAGCGCCTCCCGGATCAGGCCGACGACGTCCAGCGGACGCTGGGCCACGCCGATGCCGTTGTCGCGGAACGCCTGCATCTTCTCCTCCGCGGTGCCCGCGCTGCCGGAGATGATGGCGCCCGCGTGGCCCATCCGCCGCCCCGGGGGCGCCGTCTGCCCGGCGATGAAGCCCACGACGGGCTTGCTCATGTGCTCCTTGACGAACTTCGCGGCCTCCTGCTCGTCCGTGCCGCCGATCTCGCCGATCATCACCACCGCCGTCGTCTCCGGGTCCGCCTCGAACGCGGCCAGGCAGTCGATGAAGTTGGTGCCGTTGATGGGGTCGCCGCCGATGCCCACGCACGTCGTGGTCCCGATGCCCGCGCCCTTGAGCTTGTAGACCACCTCGTAGGTCAGCGTCCCCGAGCGGGACACCAGGCCGACCGGCCCGGGCTGGGTGATGTGGCCGGGGATGATGCCGACCTTGCTCTTGCCGGGCGAGATCAGCCCCGGGCAGTTGGGGCCCAGCAGCCGCGCGCCCTTCTCCTGCACGAAGGGCCGGACGCGGGTCATGTCCAGCACCGGCACGCCCTCGGTGATGCAGACGATGAAGGGCACGCCCGCGTCCGCCGCCTCGAACATGGCGTCCGCCGCGAAGGCGGGGGGCACGTAGATGACGCTGGTGTTGGCCCCCGTCTCCTTGACGGCCTGCTCCACGGTGTTGAAGATGGGCACGCTGCCGTTGAAGGTCTGCCCGCCCTTGCCCGGGGTGACGCCGGCCACCACGCGGGTGCCGTACTCCATCATCTGCGTGGCGTGGAACGAACCGTCGCGGCCGGTGATGCCCTGCACCACCAGGCGGGTGCTCTCGTCGATGAAGATGCTCACGCGCCCACCTCTCCGTTGGCCTTGGCGACGGCCGCCTTCACCGCCTCGTCCATGTCCGTCATCGCGCTGAAGCCCGCCCCGTCCAGGATTTTCACTGCGATCTCCTCGTTGGTCCCGGTCAGGCGGATCACGATGGGCACCTTGATGTCGATCTGCTTGGTGGCCGTCACGATGCCGTTGGCCACGTCGTCCGTGCGGGTGATGCCGCCGAAGATGTTGAACAGGATGACCTTGACCGCGGGGTCGCTGGTGATGATCCGGAGCGCGTTCACCACCTTCTCGGGGTTGGACGAGCCGCCGATGTCCAGGAAGTTGGCCGGCTCGCCGCCGTAGTACTTGACCAGGTCCATGGTGGCCATCGCCAGGCCGGCGCCGTTCACCACGCAGCCCACGTTGCCGTCCAGCTTGATGAAGGTCAGCCCCGCCTCGCGCGCCAGCACCTCGCTGGGCGCCTCGGCGGTCTCGTCGCGCAGCGCCTCGATCTCCGGCTTACGGAACAGCTCGTTGTCGTCGATGTTGAACTTGGCGTCCAGCGCCTTGACCTCGCCCGCGGGGGTGGTGATCAGCGGGTTGATCTCCGCCAGCGAGCCGCCCGCCTGCACGAACGCGGCGTAGAGCTGCTGGAGGATCTTCGCCGCGGCGCGCACCTGCTTCGGGTCCGAGTACAGCTCGCTCGCGAGCAGGTGGGCCTGGTGCGGCAGGAAGCCGTAGCGGGGATCGACGGCGAGCTTGCGGATCTTCTCCGGGTTCGTCGCGGCGACCTCCTCGATGTCCACGCCGCCGGCGGCGGAGACCATCCAGACCGGCGCCTTGCTCGCGCGGTCCATGATGATGCCCACGTACGCCTCGCTGGCGATGTCCTCCGCGGGGGCGACGAGCACCTTGTGGACGGTGAGCCCCTTGATCTGCATGCCCAGGATGGCAGACGCCTTGTCGCGCGCCTCCTCGGGGGTCTGGGCCAGCTTGACGCCGCCGGCCTTGCCGCGGCCCCCGGCGTGGACCTGCGCCTTGACCACGACGGGCCCGCCGATGCGCCGGGCGATCTGCTCCACCTCGTCGGGCGTGGAGGCCACGTCGCCGGCGGGGACCGGGATCCCCTGCGCGGCCAGCAGCTCGCGGGCCTGGTATTCGTGAAGGTTCACGGAACGATGGGTTCGAGTGATGAACGGCGAACTGCGAGTGCCTAGTGCCAAGTTCCTAGTGCCTAGTTGCGCATGCACATGCCCTCGCCCGTGGCAGCAGACACTCGCGCCACACCAACTAGGCACTTGGCACTAGGAACTAGGCACTTCTGTTATTTCGGTTCCCGCCTGCCCCGCCACCGCCTGCCGCCCCTGGTCCAGGCGCGCGATGAGGGCCCGCGTGCCGCCGTGGCGGACGAAGTCCGCGGCGGCCTCCACCTTGGGCGCCATGCTGCCCTCGCCGAGCTGGCCGGAGCGCAGCAATTCGTCCGCCTCCGCCAGCGTCAGGCGGCGCAGGGCGCGCTGCTCCGGCGTGCCGTAGTCCGCGTAGACGCAGTCCACGTCGGTCAGGATCACCAGCACCTCGGCGCCGATGTCGCGGCCCAGGATGGCGGCGGCGCGGTCCTTGTCGATCACCGCGTCCAGCCCTTCCAGTCCCCCGCCCCAGCGCGGGTCGTCGTACACGGGGCATCCCCCGCCGCCGGCCGCGATCACCAGGTGCCCCTGCGCCACCAGGGAGCGGATCATCTCGCGCTCCACGATCTCCAGGGGACGGGGGCTGGGGACCACGCGGCGCCATCCCCCCTTGACCTCCGCCACGTCGCCCCCCATCTCGGCGGCCAGGGCGCGGGCGGTGGCCTCGTCCATGGTGCGGCCGATGGGCTTGGTGGGGCGCGCCAGCTCCGGGTCGTCCGGGTCCACGCGCACCTGCGTCACCAGCGTCACCACCTGGCGCTCCACGCCGCCGCGCAGCAGCGCGTTCTGCAGCGACTGCTGGATCATGTAGCCGATCCACCCTTCCGTGCCCGCCACCAGCACGCCCAGCGGCAGCGGCGGCACCAGGTGGCGCGACTGCTCGTTGCGGATCAGCTCGTTGCCCACCTGCGGCCCGTTGCCGTGGACGAGGGCGATGTGCCACCCCTCGCGGGCCAGCTCCACGACGGCGCCCAGGCTCTCGCGCGTGTGCTTGAACTGCTGGGCGATGGTGCCTTCCTCGCCCGGCTGCGCCAGCGCGTTGCCGCCCAGGGCAATGACGATGGTCCTGCTCTGCACGAACCCCCTGGTTTCGAGGGGCGGAATACTAAGCCGGGGCTCGGGTGCGAGCAACGGCGGTCAGGGGACAGGTTACAGGTTACAGGTTACAGCCGACGGGGCCGGTGCAACCGAGGCCGTCTGCGCGTCCCCCCGGGTTTCGTGCCGGCGGTTGAAACCGCGCCTCCAACGGCACGAAGTCCGCCTGCGCGGACTGCACGCGGAGGTCGGCGCGTCGCCCCAGGACCCCCGCGAAAGCGGAGAAGATCCTTCGGTCGCGCCAAAGGCCCTTCGCCACGACACTTCTGCGCGGCGCTCCCTCAGGATGACAACCTTGCGTACTTCGTACTAAGTACTTCGTACTCCCCCACTTCCGTCGGTTGCAGGCTGTAACCTGTAACCTGTCCCCTGTAACCTGCAGTTCAGTGGCCGACGCTCGCCCCGCCGATGCCCTCGCCCGCCAGCCAGCCCTCCATCGTGGCGCGGATCTCGGCCAGGCGCTCGGGGGTGCGGGCCTCGTAGCGGGCCACCAGCACGGGCTCCGTGTTGGAAGCACGGATCAGGCCCCAGCCGTCGCCGAACAGCACGCGCGCGCCGTCCACGTCGATCACCTCGTGCTCGCGGCGGAAGTGGGCGATGGCGCGCTCCACGATGGGGAACTTGGTCTCTTCCGTCGCCGGGTAGCGCAGCTCGCTGGTGGAGACGAACTTCGGCAGCTCGTCCAGCCAGGCGCTGAGCGGCCGGCCCATGCGCGACACGATGTCGATCAGCAGGCAGGCGCCGTACGGGGCGTCGTCGAAGCCGTAGTAGTCGTCGCCGAACATGATGTGGCCGGACAGCTCGCCGCTCAGCAGCGCGCCCTCCTCCTTCATCCGCTTCTTGATCAGCGAGTGCCCGGTGGCGTTCATCACCGGCACGCCGCCCTCGCGCTCCAGCACCTCCGGCAGCGCCTGCGAGCACTTGACGTCGAACACCACCTTCTGCCCCGGGCCGCGCCGCTTGAGCAGGTCCACCCCGTACAGCAGCAGCAGCGTGTCGCCGCGCACGATCTCGCCGCGGTCGTCGATGGCGCCGATGCGGTCCGCGTCGCCGTCGAACGCCACGCCCAGGTCCGCCCGCGTCTCCTTCACCCTGGCAATGATGTCGGCCAGGTTCTTGTCCACCACCGGGTCGGGGTGATGGTTGGGGAAGGTGCCGTCGCTCTCGCAGAAGAGGGGGATGACCTCGACGTTGGTCCCCAGCGCGCGCAGCAGGTCCACCGCCACGATGGAGCCGGTGCCGTTGCCGCAGTCCACGACCACCTTGAGCGGGCGGCCGATGCGGAACTTGCCCGCGACGTAGTCCACGTACTCGCGCAGCACCTCGCGGTGCTCCACGCCGCCGGCGCCGCTCTCGAAGTCGCCGGCCTCGATCATCCGGCGCACCTCCTGGATCAGCTCGCCGTAGATGGAGCCGCCGGAGAGCGTCATCTTGAACCCGTTGTACTGCGGCGGGTTGTGGCTTCCCGTCACCTGCAGGCCGCCGTCCAGCTTCCAGTGCGCCATCGCGAAGCTGTGGCAGGGCGTCGGTACGAGACCGACGTCCACCACGTGCGCGCCCGCCGCCCGCATGCCGCGCGACACGCCGTCCGCCAGCTCGTCGCTGGTCAGGCGGTTGTCGCGGCCCAGCGCCAGCACCGGGTCCTTGCCCAGCTTGCGCTTTGCGAGCGAGGCGAAGGCGCGGCCGATGGACTCGGCCACCTGCGCGTTGACGTCGTTGCCCACCACGCCGCGGATGTCGTACTGCCGGAAGATGTGCGGATTCACCATTGGCCGGTGACGTTCGGTACGGTTGCGAGGGAAAAACGGAAGCGCCCCCCGCCGCGCGGGGGGCGCTTCCGGCCCGCCTTCAATTAGCGGTCCAGCAGGACGGCCACGGCCTCGATCTCCACCGCGGCGTCGCGCGGCAGGCGGGCGGCCTGCACGGTGGAGCGCGCCGGCTTGTGGTCGCCGAAGTGGCGGCCGTACACCTCGTTCATGGCCGTGAAGTCGTTCATGTCGCGCAGGAACACCGTCGTCTTGACCACGGACGACAGGTCCGCGCCGGCCTGGCGCAGGATGGCGGCCAGGTTCTTCATCACCTGCTCCGTCTGCTCCGCCACGCCGCCCTCCACGAACTGCATGGTGGCGGGGTCGAAGCCCACCTGCCCGGCGGTGAACACGAAGCCGTTGGCGACGATGGCCTGGCTGTACGGCCCGATGGCGGCGGGCGCCTGGTCGGTGTGGATCGGGTGCATTTGAGTACGGAGTACGAGGTACGAAGTAACAGAAGTGCCTAGTGCCAAGTGCCTAGTTGGAAACGCCGCCCACAATCGCGACGGCCAAACGTTGTCATCCTGAGGGAGCGCCGCGCCGGCCCCGGCCCAGCCGCCACCCTCTGGCGACCGAAGGATCTTCTGTGCGTGCCGCGGACTGCGCCCACCGCGCCGGCCTTGCCCTGCAGTCGGCGAAGGCCGACTTCACGTTCTCGTTGCCGCGATTTCAATCGCCGGGCGGCGCCGGGGCCCGCACCGAGCACGACAGCGCGTTCAGGACAGGACCACTCCCGCACTCACGCACTGTCACCGAGACGGCGTCCGTCCGGCAGCATCGCCCGCAGCTCGTCGGGCGTGACCACGGCGACGCCGGGTTTGCCGACCTCGATGCCCGCGGCCAGGTTGGCCAGGACCGCGGCCTCCTCGAGGGTGGCGCCGGCGGCCAGCGCAACGGCCGCGAAGGCGGTCACCGTGTCGCCCGCGCCGGAGACGTCGTAGACCTCGCGCGCCACCGTGGGGATGCGGAAGGTGCCGCCCTCCGAGCGCAGCGCCATGCCGTCCTCGCCCAGCGTCAGCAGCAGGTGCCGCGCGGCCACCCGCTGCCGCGCCTCCTCCAGCCATTCGTCGTCCGCCACCCGCAGCGGCATGCCCAGCGCGGCGCTCAGCTCCACCGCGTTCGGCTTGAACACCGTGGCGCCCGCGTACTCGAAGAAGTGCCGGAACTTGGGATCCACCTCGCTGGGGATGCCGGCGTCCTCCGCCGCGTTCAGCGCGGTGCGGATGACCGCCGGTACCAGCACGCCCTTGTTGTAGTCCTCCAGCACCAGCGCGTTAGCGCCCTCCACCGCCGCGCGCACCGCCTGCATCAGCGCGGCGGCGCACTCGTCGGGCACGTCGTCATCCTGCTCCCGGTCGAAGCGCACCACCTGCTGGTGGCGGGCCACGACGCGCGTCTTGGTCGTGGTCGGGCGCGACTCCGTCTCCACGAGCCGCGGGTTGATGCGCCCGCCCTCCATCTCCTCCAGCGAGTGGCGGATGCGCCATCCCGCCTCGTCCACGCCCACGACGCCCACCAGGTCGCAGCGGGCGCCCAGCGCGGCCACGTTCGCGGCCACGTTGGCGGCGCCACCCAGCGCCACGCGCTCGTCGCTGACGTGGACGACGGGCACCGGCGCCTCGGGGCTGATGCGCGAGACGGCGCCGGTCAGGTACACGTCCAGCATCAGGTCGCCCACCACGGCCACGCGCAGGCCGCCGCACCGCTCCAGGATCTCTTCCAGCCGCGCGCGTGTCAGCCGCTCCATCCCCAAACCGCGTCCAGGACTGCCGTGGCTCCCGGTCCGCGCCCGGGAAAAGAGCGCGGGAAAGTAGGCGCGCCGCGCGCGGGTGTCAAAGCGGATGCACGCCGCCTCCGTCGCGGGTCCCGAGCCACGGCGCGGGCGCGGGGGCCCCACCCGGTCGCGCACCACGCGCCCACCCTCCCCCGAGTCTGGGGTAGGGTTGTTGGGATCCTTGCGCAGCCCAGGCGCCGGTGTCGGCGCAGTCCCCCGCCCGGCGATTGAAGAAATCGCGGCTAAGAAAACACGGAGTCCGCCTGCGCGCCGCCTGCGCAGATGTCGAAAATCGCCATTCCCGTTCGACGTACCCGTAGAGCCGCACACGACGAGCGGGTCTGAGCCCCGAACCCACACGAAGAGGCGCCCATGCGATTCATGATCATCCGCAAGGCGGACCCGGACACCGAGGCGGGCGTCATGCCCACCCAGGCGCTGGTCGACGCGATGATGCGGTACAACCAGGAGCTGATCGACGCGGGGGTGATGAGGGGCGGCGAGGGCCTGCAGCCCAGCGTGAAGGGCGCGCGCATCAGGTTCTCCGGCGGCACGCCGGCGGTCGTCGACGGCCCCTTTGCGGAGGCCAAGGAGCTGATCGCCGGCTACACCATCATCGACGTGGCCGGCCGCGAGGAGGCCATCGCCTGGGCGCGGCGCTGGCCCGTGGAGGACGGCGGGGGGGAGGTGGAGCTGGAGATCCGCCAGGCCTACACCGCGGACGACTTCGGCGAGTTCGCCCCCGACCTCCGCGAGATGGAGGAGCGGATGCGCGCCGCCGGGCAGCCGTGAGGCGCACCGTCCGCGACCGCCCTGAAGGGGTGATGAGGATCGCCCGCGGGCGCCCGCGGCTTGCGCGCGCGGGGGCGGAGGTTATCGTCCGTCCCCGTGACGACGACCGAGGAGACCCATCGCGCCATCGACGCCGTCTGGCGCATCGAGTCCGCGAAGCTGATCGCCGGCCTCGCGCGCATGGTGCACGGCGACGTGGGCCTGGCGGAGGACCTGGCGCAGGACGCGCTGCTGGCCGCGCTGGAGCAGTGGCCGCGCGACGGCGTGCCGCGCAACCCCGGCGCCTGGCTGATGTCCGCCGCCAGGCGCCGCGCCATCGACACCTTCCGCCGCGGCAAGCTGCTCGAGCGCAAGCACGAGGAGCTGGCCTACGAGTTGGACGCTGAGCGGGAGCGCGCCGTGCCGGACCTGGACGCCGCGCTCGACGACCCCGTGGGAGACGACCTCCTGCGCCTGGTCTTTACCTGCTGCCACCCGGTGCTGTCCGTGGAGGCGCGCGTGGCGCTGACGCTGCGGATGCTGGGCGGCCTGACCACGGAAGAGATCGCCCGCGCGTTCCTGGTGCCCGTGCCCACCGTGGCGCAGCGGATCGTGCGCGCCAAGAAGACCATCGCCGACGCGAAGGTACCCTTCGAGGTGCCGCGCGGGGCGGACCTGCAGGCGCGGCTCTCGTCCGTGCTGGGCGTGGTCTACCTGATCTTCAACGAGGGATACTCCGCCACCGCCGGCGGCGACTGGATGCGCCCCGCGCTCTGCGAGGACGCGCTGCGCCTGGGCCGCATCCTGGCGGAGCTGGCGCCGCGATAGCCGGAGGTCCACGGCCTGGTCGCACTCATGGAGATCCAGGCCTCGCGCGCGGCCGCGCGCACCGCACCCTCCGGCGAGCCGATCCTGCTGCTCGACCAGAACCGCGCCCTCTGGGACCGCCTCCTCATCCACCGCGGCCAGAAGGCGCTCGAGCGGGCCGAGAAGCTGGGGGGCGCCCTCGGCCCCTACGCCCTCCAGGCCGCGATCGCCGCCTGCAGTGCGTACGGCCCGCCGGCCCCGCCGAGCGCCTCGGCGCGGGCGAGCGACGCGAGGCCGCGGCGGATCAGCACCGGATCCCACCGGCTGCGATCCTGCTCGAGCAGCAG
>DASTLD010000139.1:0-12317 GCA_035715345.1 Longimicrobium sp. | reverse complement strand
CTCCGCCTCGTCCATGAAGTGCGTGGTGAGCACGATGGTGCCGCCGCGGGCGCGGAAGGCCTGGCACACCTCCCAGAGCTGCCGGCGCGACTGCGGGTCCAGCCCGGTGGTGGGCTCGTCCAGGAACAGCACGTCGGGGTCGCCGGCCAGCGCGCAGGCCACGGAGAGCCGCTGGCGCTGGCCGCCGGACAGGTTGCGGACCTGCGTGTCCGCCTTCTCGCGTAGCTGCACGAAGTCCAGCAGCTCCTGCTCCGAAGGCCCGCGCGGGTAGAAGGAGCGGAACATCCGCACCACCTCCGCCGTCCTGGCCCGGTCCGCGAACTCGCTCTCCTGGAGCTGCACGCCCAGGCGCTCGCGGATGCGGGGCGCGTCGCGGTCCCAGCGCATCCCCAGCACCTCCACCTCGCCGCCGTCGGGCTGCTGCAGGCCCTCCAGGATCTCGATCGTCGTCGTCTTGCCCGCGCCGTTGGGCCCCAGCAGCCCGAAGCACTCGCCGCGGCGCACCTCCAGGTCCAGCGCGCGCACCGCCACCGTCTGCCCGAAGCGCTTGTGCAGCCCGCGGCAGCGCAGCGCCGGCGCGTCCGCGGCGGCGGGGTCCGGTGGCGTGGGGGCGATGGGGGCGGCGTCGGACACGGGCTCTCTGCGCTGGTGCGATGGGCTCGCGGCGAACGAAAAACTTGACCCCGCCGCGGCGGATCGGCAACGTGCCGCCCGTCAGCCCACCACCATTCGCCCCTCCCTTCCGGCTGACGCCGATCCCGCCCGCGCGCCGGGCGCCCCGACTCCCCATCCCGACGGAGCCACACGCATGCTCGAGGACACCACGCAGGCCCTGCTGACCGCCACGCTGATCGGCACCGCGCTGCAGGTGGCGATGGTGCTGGCCGGCCATCGCAGCAAGAAGGTCGCGGACCTGTTTGCCGTGGGCGGGATGGGCATCTCGCTGCTGGCGGGCGTGCTGTACGTCATCATGGGCCACCCCGACGCGATGGCGACCGCGGCCGCGGGCGGGGCCATCGCGGGCGGCGTGTGCGCGTTCATCGGCATCCTCGTCTCGTACCTGCTCAAGGACGTGCCCGCGTCGCTGCTGGCGCTGGGCACCCTCAGCTCCGTCGTGACCGGCGCGATCGGTGGGGCGCTGGCGCACTGGCTGGGCTGAACTGCGATCACGCAGAGGGCGCGGAGGTTCAACGGAGAGGACGCGGAGGAGCATCGCCGCGCCCTCTTCGTCTCTCATCAGGTTCGGATTTTGTTTGGTATGGTTCCTGCGCAGATGTTTACGCAAGTGGATGGGGTATCATCACTTGCACAGCAGGAGGCAAGCATGACGGATCGCAGGACGCAGGAGCTGGCGGAGCAGGATCCCGGCAACATGCTGAAGGACCCGGACGACTGGGTCACCGGCGAGGAGCCCATGACGGGCGCCCAGCGCTCGTACCTGCACACGCTGGCCGAGGAGGCGGGCGTTGAGGTGGACGACGACCTGACCAAGGCCGAGGCCTCCAAGCAGATTGACGCGCTGCAGGAGAAGACCGGGCGGGGGCGGGAGTGAGCGCGGAGAGCGGGCCTCGGCGCACGCGCGGAGGCCCCCACCCGGACTCGCATTACTCGTCCACCCTCCCCCAACTTCGGGGGAGGGTTGTTGTTCTACACCGGGGCAGGCGCCGCGAGAGAACGCCCCTCCCCCGAAGTTGGGGGAGGGGCAGCGAGGAACGAGCGGGGAGGGGGCCTCCGTCCACGTGACACACCCGGTCACTCACAGTCCAGCTCGCGCTGTGTAACCCCCTACCGCACTTCCGCACTCACGCACTAACGCACTCACGCACTTCCGTGTTATCTTCCGCGCCTCGTTGATTCACGCGCGCACCCGTTGATCGCCACCGAGATGGGCAGTCTGACCGAGGAGGTCCGCCGCCGGCGGACCTTTGCCATTATCAGCCACCCCGACGCGGGCAAGACCACGCTCACGGAGAAGCTCCTGCTCTACGGCGGGGCCATCCACCTGGCGGGGTCCGTCAAGGCGCGCCGCGCGGCCCGGCATGCCACGTCCGACTGGATGCAGATGGAGCAGGAGCGCGGCATCTCCGTGACCTCCAGCGTGCTCCAGTTCGAGTACCAGGGGATGCAGATCAACCTGCTGGACACCCCCGGCCACCAGGACTTCAGCGAGGACACCTACCGCACCCTGATGGCGGCGGACAGCGCGGTCATGCTGCTGGACAACCGCAAGGGCGTGGAGGAGCAGACGCGCAAGCTGTTCGAGGTGTGCCGCCTGCGCCGCACGCCGGTGTTCACGTTCGTCAACAAGTGCGACCGCCCCGGCGCGGACCCCTTCCAGCTCCTGGACGACGTGGAGCGCGAGCTGGGGATGCGCTGCTATCCCATGATGTGGCCCATCGTGGCGGGGGACCGCTTCCTGGGCGTGTACGACCGCGTGGAAGAGCAGGTGCACCTGTTCGAACGGGGCGAGGACCACGGCCAGAGCCGCGTGGACGGCCGCTCCGGCGCCCTGGACGACCCGGCCATCCGCGCCGCGCTGCCGGAGGAGAGCGTGGCGCAGCTCCGCGACGACCTGGAGCTGCTGGAGATGGCGGGCGCGGAGTTCAGCCGCGAGGCGTTCCTGGCGGGCGAAGTGTCGCCCGCGTTCTTCGGCAGCGCGCTGACCAACTTCGGGCTGGAGCCGTTCCTGCGCCGCTTCCTGGAGCTGGCGCCGCAGCCGGGCCCGCGCGAGTCCAGCACCGGCGCCGTGGACCCGCTGCGGCCGGACTTCACCGGCTTCGTGTTCAAGATCCAGGCGAACATGGACCCCAAGCACCGCGACCGCATCGCCTTCGTGCGGGTGTGTTCGGGGCACTTCGAGGCGGGCATGCAGGTGCGCCACGTGCGCACCGGCAAGCCCCTGCGCCTGGCCGCGCCCACGCAGTTCCTGGCGCGCGAGCGCACGCACGTGGAAGAGGCCTGGCCGGGAGACGTGATCGGCGTGCACGACCGCGGCAACCTGCGCATCGGCGACACGCTCTCCGCGGACGGGGAGCTGGAGTTCGCCGGCATCCCGCGCTTTTCGCCGGAGCACTTTGCGCGCGTGCTGATCGGCGACCCCATGCGCCGCAAGCAGCTCGACACCGGATTGCAGCAGCTCTCGGAAGAGGGGGCGGCGCAGGTGTTCTACGCGGAGTCGCTCACCGGGCCGGCGCCGATCGTGGGCGCGGTGGGGCGGCTGCAGTTCGACGTGCTGCTGCACCGGCTGGAGCACGAGTACGGCGTCAGGGCGCGGCTGGAGCACCTGTCGTACACGCGCGCCCGCTGGGTGGAGGGGCCGGAGGCGGAGCTGGCGCGGCTGGCGGGCGGGCACGGACGCATGCTCGTGTACGACAGCAAGAGCAAGCCGCTGGTCCTGTTCGACAGCGACTGGACGCTGCGCACCACCGTCGAGCGCGAGAAGGGCATCGCCTTCCACGACGTGGCCCCGTAACTACGGACTCACGCAGAGACGCAGAGGGCGCGGAGAACTGCGTGAGCGGCGGCGGAGTGCTGCGCATGCGCAGGGGCCCCCACCCGGACTCGCATTACTCGTCCACCCTCCCCCAAGCCTGGGGGAGGGTTATTTGCTTTCCGGCGGGCGTGAAGTTCTCCCCCTCTCCACGCGCCGCGCGCACCAGTGCCTGCCCGATACGCGTGGCCCGGTGCGGCGCGGGGGGAGGGGGCCGGGGGGCGGGCCGGGGGGTGGGGCCTCCCCGCGCAGACCGCCGCTTCGCTGGGGTGAGCTCTCCTGCAGTTCTCCGCGTCCTCTGCGGCTCTGCGTGAGATTTGCCGTTCAGACCTCCGCCTGGTCGGCGTAGCACCAGCGCCAGTCCTCGCCGGGCTCGAAGGACTGGACGATGGGGTGCTCCGTCAGGTGGTAGTGCTTCGTCGCGTGGCGGTTGGGCGAGGAGTCGCAGCAGCCCACGTGGCCGCACGTCAGGCACAGGCGCAGGTGCACCCAGCGCGAGCCCGTCGCCAGGCACTCCTCGCAGCCCTGCGGCGTCCGCGGCTCCACCTCGCGGATCTGGTCCGTGTGCGTGCACCGGCTCATGCGCTCTCCCGTACGTGGGTGATGGGGATCGTCACAGCGCGCCCGCGGCCGTGAGCGGCAGGGCGATGCGGAAGCGCGTGTCGCCCGGGGCGCTCTGCAGCTCGATGTCGCCGCCGTGCTTGTCCACCACGATGCGGCGCACGATGTCCAGCCCCAGCCCGGTGCCCTTCCCCGGCTCCTTGGTGGTGAAGAACGGGTCCCAGATGCGCTCGCGGACGTCGTCGGGGATGCCCGGGCCGCTGTCGCCGATCTCCACCACGGCGCGGCCGTCGTCGCGCGCCGTGCGGATGCGCAGGGTGCCCGCGCCGCCCATGGCGTCCGCCGCGTTCTCGATCAGGTTGGTCCAAACCTGGTTCAGGTCGCCGCCGTAGGCGGGCACGCGCGGCAGGGCGCGCTCGTAGCTGCGCTCCACCTGCAGCCCGCGCAGCTTGTGGCCCAGCATGGTGAGCGTGCTCTCCAGCCCCTCGTGCAGGTCCACCTCCTTGCGGGCGGCCTGGTCCATGTACGTGTAGCTCTTGACCGCGCCCACCAGCGCCGAGATGCGCGTCGTGCTCCCCTCGATCATCCCCAGCAGCTCGCGGGCGCGCAGCGTGGCCTCCAGCCACTCCAGCGTCTCCGCCAGGCAGCCGTCGCACTCGGCCGCCATGTCCTCCAGGCACGACGGCCCCACCCCCGCATCCGCGAAGGTGGGGGCCAGCGCCCACGGCTCGCGCACCTGGTGCTGCTCCAGCCAGGCGCCCACCTCGTCCTCCAGGTCCGCGCGCGCCAGCGGGTCCGCCGCGGCGGGGGGATGCACCGGCTCCAGGTGCCCCTCCAGCGCCAGCACGCCCGCCGCGCCCACGCGCTCCGCCAGCACGGCCGTGCGCCGCTGCGCGTCCGACAGCGCCTCCGCCAGGCCCTGCGCGGCGCGGCGGGCGGCGGACGCGGGGTTGTTCAGCTCGTGCGCCAGGCCGGCCGACAGGCGGCCGAGGGCCATCAGCTTCTCGCGCTGCTGGTCGCGCCGCGTGACCTCGCGCACGCGGTCCGTCATCAGCGACACCAGGCGCTGCTCCAGCTCGGGGACGGCGTTCATCATCTCCCGGAACCGCTCCCGCGGCACCCGCACGATGCGCAGGGTGCCGTGTGCGCGCCCGGTGCCCACGTAGCTGGTCATCCGCGAGAAGGGCAGCACGCCGCTCACCTCGCTGGCGCGGGCGCGGAAGACGACCTCGTCGCCGGTCTCCGGGCGGCGCACCTGGATCTCGCCGTCCAGCACCAGCGTCATCGCCTCCGCCGCGTCGCCCACGGCAAAGACGGTCTCGCCGTGGTCGTACTCCTCCCACGACCCCTCGCGGACGAACCAGGCCAGGTCGGCGTCCGGCAGGTCCGCCAGCAGCGATATCTCGTGCAGCCGCGCGGGCTGCGGCTCCAGGGGCCTCACAGGCGCGCCAGGTACTGGTGGATGAACGAGACCGCGATCGCCCCCTCGCCCACGCCGCTGGCGACGCGCTTGACCGAGCCCGCGCGCACGTCGCCCGCGGCGAACACGCCGGGGACGCTGGCCTCCAGCAGGAACGGGTCGCGGTCCGCGGTCCAGCCGCGCGGGCGCCGGCCGTCCTGCATCAGCTCCGGCCCGGTGGGGATGAAGCCGTACCGGTCCCTCGCCACCACGCCCTCCAGCCACTCCGTGCGCGGCGCCGCGCCGATGAAGATGAACACGGCGGACGCGGGCACCGTCTCCCGCTCGCCCGTGTCGCTCCGCAGCAGCGACAGCGCCTCCAGGTTGCCGTTGCCGTGCGCCTCCACCACCTGGGTGAACGGCTGCACGCGCACGTTGGGCGTGCGATCGATCTGGTCGATCAGGTAGCTGGACATGGTCGCGGCCACGCCCTCGCCGCGGACCAGGATGGTGACCTGGCTGGCGTACTGCGAGAAGAACATCGCCGCCTGCCCGGCGGAGTTGCCGCCCCCCACGATGTACACGCCCACGTCGCGGCACGACATCGCCTCGGTCATGGCCGCGCCGTAGTAGACGCCGGCGCCGGTCAGCCGCTCCACGCCCGGCACGTCCAGCGTCCGGTAGCTGACGCCGGAGGTGATGATGAGCGAGTGGCAGGAGATCTCGCTGCCGTCGCGCATCTGCAGGTGGCGATAGGGCCCGTCCAGCCGCAGCCCGCACGCCTCCAGCGGGCTCAAGATCTCCACGCCGAACTTGCGCGCCTGCGCGGTGGCGCGGCGGGCCAGGTCCGCGCCGGAGAGCCCCGCGGGAAAGCCCAGGTAGTTCTCGATGCGCGAGCTCTGCCCCGCCTGCCCGCCGGGCGCCTCGCGCTCGATGAGCAGCGTGCGCAGCCCCTCGGACGCGCCGTAGACGGCGGCCGCCAGCCCCGCCGGCCCGCCGCCCACGATGGCCAGGTCGTAGAAGGGCAGCCCGGCCTTCATCTGGAAGCCGACGCGCTCCGCCACCTCCACCGGCGTCGGGTCCTGCAGCGGCTCGCCCTCGGCCAGCAGGACGACGGGCAGGCGCGCGTCCGCCAGGCCCGTCTGCTCCAGCAGCGCGGCCGCCTCCGGGCCGGCCTCCAGGTCCAGCCAGGAGTAGGGGACGCCGTTGCGGGCCAGGAAGTCCTTGATGGCGTGCGCCTGCGGCGACCAGCGATGGCCGACGATGCGCACGGCCTCGAGCTGCGGGGGCCGGGTGGCGCGCCAGTCGTCCAGCAGGTCGTCGAGGACGGGGTAGAGCTGCTCCTCCGGGGGATCCCACGGCTTGAGCAGGTAGTGGTGGACGTGGGTGTCGTTGATGGCGCGGATGGCGGCGTCGGTGTCCGCGTAGGCGGTCAGCAGGACGCGCCGGGCGTCGGGGTACAGGCGGATGGCGCGCTCCAGGAACTCCACGCCGGTCATGCGCGGCATCCGCTGGTCCACCAGGAACAGCGCCACGGCGTCGCCGCGCTGCTTCAGGCGGCGCAGGGCGTCCAGCGCCTCCTCGCCGCCGGGGGCGCCGAGCACACGGAACTCGCCGCCGTAGTGGCGGCGCAGGTCGCGCTCCACGGCGCGCAGCACGTCCGCGTCGTCGTCCACCGCCAGCAGCACCGGCCGCGCCATGCACCCTCCCGTTCACGGTGTCCAAGGGAGGTTCTACGCTGGTGGGAACAGGCGGCGCGCGCAATCCCCCGGATGGGGGGATGGCGATGTTCACACGTGCGCGGGCGGCGTTCTACGGCGGGGGCCCCACCCCCCGGCCCGCCCCCCGGCCCCCTCCCCCCGCGCCGCACGTGGGCCGTCGCGCGACGCGCGCATCCGTGTGCGCGGCGCGTGGAGAGGGGGAGACTGAACTGCGGGTTGGCTGGGCCCTGCGCGCGGATGCCAACAACCCTCCCCCCAGACTTGGGGGAGGGTGGACGAGTAATGCGAGTCCGGGAGGGGGCCTCGGCCTTCGCGCTGTCCCCGGCGTCTTACACCGGCACCGCGGGCAGGACCAGGAGGAGCGCGAAGAACCCCGGACCCAGCCAGAGCCCGGCGCGCCTCGCGGTGCCCTCCCTGGACGGCTCGGAGGATGGGGGGGGGATGCGGGGGATGCCATCTGCTCCCGCGGCCGCGCTCAGGCGATGCCGGCCAGCAGCCACCCCGCCGCGTACGCCACCGCCGCCGCCGCGGAGCCGACGGCCAGCATCTCCAGCCCGGCCACCCACCAGCGCAGCAGCGTGACCGTGGAGCGCAGCGCTCCCACGGCGAACATGGCCACCAGCGTGGCCGCGACCGCCAGGGGAAAGCGCTGCGGCACGGGCGCCAGCAGGTACGGCAGCAGCGGCACCGCGCCCGCCACGCAGAACGCGGTGAAGGTGGCCACGCCGTGCCGCCGCGGGAACGGCTCGGCGGGCGGCTGGCCGCGGAAGGCGCGCACCGCCTCGTCGGAGCGGATGGACAGGTAGTTGCCCGCGGCCATGGAGAACCCGTCCGCGAGCAGGTTGGCGATGCCCAGGATGAGCACGGTGCGCGCCGCCAGCGCCGCCCCGGCCACGCCCGCAACCACCGCGAAGGTGGTCACGATGCCGTCGCTGGCGCCGTAGACCAGGTCGCGCAGGTAGTGCCGCAGCATCTCCACGCCGCGCGGCGGCTCGTGCGCCTCCGGCCAGGCGGCGTCCATCACCTCGCTCATCGCCCCCTCCACCCGGATGGGCCTACGAATCCGGCGCGTCCCGCCATAGCCGCGGCGGCACCAGCAGCACCGGGCAGGGCGCGCGGCGGGCCACCGCCTGCGCGGTGCCGCCCAGCAGCGCCCGCCGCACCGCGCCGTAGCCGTGCGTGGCCATCACCAGCAGGTCCGCGCGCGTCTCCTCCGCGGCGGACACGATCCCGTCCGCGGGCGCGTCGCCGAAGCGCACCTCCTCGCGGACGCGGACGCGCGCGGCGGCGCCGGACTCCGCGACGGCCTCCTCCAGCCCGCGGTTCCACCCGGGCAGCACCTCCGCCCGCGCGAAGGGCGCATCGCCCCCGGCCAGCTCGCGCGGCGCCACGTGCAGCACGTCCACGCTCACCGGACCCTCCGCCTCGTCCCCCAGCGAGCCGGCCCAGGCCAGGCCCACCTGCAGCGCGGCGCGGGCCCACTCGGAGGCGTCCATGGGCACCAGCACGCGGCGCAGGGGCAGGCGCAGCGGCCCGCGCACCACCAGGCAGGGCGCCTCCAGCGTGCGCAGCAGCCGGTCCGCGGTGCCGCCCAGGAAGGGCAGCTCCAGATCGCGGCGCACGTGCGGGCCGATGACCACCACGTCCGCCTCCACGGCGGCGGCCCAGTAGGCGACGGCGCGGTGGGCGGCGTAGATCTCCACGCGCAGCTCGCCCAGGCGCACGCCGGCGGGCACGGCCTCCAGCACCTGCACGCGCAGCGCCCGCTCCGCGTCCGCGATGCGGCCCAGGAACGAGTCCGGCCGCTCCGTGTCCTCCAGGTACGGCGAGGGCGGGAAGTCGAAGGCGTGCACCACGTGCAGCTCGCCGCCGGAGCGCAGCGCCAGCTCGCCCGCCGCGCGGAGCACCGGGCGGCAGGCGGGGGTCAGGTCCGTGGCGGCCAGGATGGACCGCGGCGCGGCGGGCGGGGTCATGGGCCCCTCACTCGGTTCCGGGTGATGCCGTCACACGGCGGCCGCGGCGGGCTCCGCGAGGGCGGCCGGGTAGTCGTACGGCGCGCGGACCGGCGGCACGACGAGCACGGAGCAGGGCGCCGTGCGCAGCACCGTCTCCGCCACGCTGCCCAGCAGCCAGCGCGCGGCGCCGCGGCGGCCGTGGGTGCCCAGCACCACCAGGTCCGCGCCCCACTCGCGCGCCTCCGCCACGATCTCGTGCGCCGCCTCGCCGATGCGCACGCAGGGCTGGGGCGTGGAGCCGTTCAGCTCCTGCACGGCGAGCATGGCGTCCAGGTCCGCGCGGGCCTGGTCCAGCGGCTCGCCGCCGTACCCCGCGCCCTCCGCCGCGAAGGCCGGCGCCGCGACGTGGACGGTGCGCGTCAGGGTGGCGTGCACGCCCGCCAGGCGCGCCACCAGGTCCAGCCCGCGGGCGTGCGCGGCGGCGGAGTGCACGGTCAGGTCGGTGGCCAGCAGCACGCGCACCGGGCGATCCGGGAGCTTGCCGCGCAGCAGCAGCACCGGCGCGGCGGAGGCGCGCAGCACCGCCTGCGCCGTGGTGCCCAGCACCGCGCCCGCGATGCGCCCGCGCCGCGACGGCCCCACCACCACCAGGTCCGCGTCCAGCCCCGCCGCCAGCGAGGGCAGCACCTCCGCCGCGGCGCCGGGCACCGCGTGGCAGCGGATGCCGGCGGGGCGGCCCAGGGTGCGGGCGTCGTCCGCCAGCTCCTCTTCCAGGTCCTCGCTGTAGAAGCGCTCCGGCTCCGGCCCCACGAACCCGGCCCGCCGGTAGCGGCTGAGCGCCTCCGCGTCCGGCTCGTACGCGTGCACCAGGTGCAGCTCGGCGCCGGTGCGTTCCGCCAGCGCCACGACGGGCTCCAGCACGGGGTCTTCGTGGTGCAGCGTGGCCGCGCCGGCCACCAGCGTGCGGATCGGGCTGGTCATGGGATACCTCCACCACGGAACGGGACGGTGCGTCTGTGCTCCAAGCTACCGCCCCCGCGCCGCGCCCAGCGTCGGGAGCGGTCGGGGAGTCGTGTGGGGAAACGCCAGTGCGTGAGTGCGGAAGTACGGGAGTAACTGAAGTACGAAGTACGAAGTACGGAGTGCGAGGTACGGAGTGCGAAGTGCGAGGTACGGAGTGCGAAGTGAGATGGGGATGGACCGGTGATGGAGGCGGGGTGCCCCTCGTGGGCGGAGGCCCCCTCCCCGGCTCGTTCCTCGCCGACCCTCCCCCAACTTCGGGGGAGGGTTGGGGTTGCACCTCGCGCAGCAACGTTTCGTGTACGGGAACCGCCGTAGAGACGCCCCGGCGGGGCGTCTCTACCATGGACATGCGCGGATCGCCGCCCTACGCACGGACCTCTCGCGTTCAGTCCGCGCAGGCGGACTTCGTGCTTCTGGAGGCGCGGTTTCAACCGCCGGCCGGATGCGGGCTCCGCTCACCACAACCAGGATGCACGACGGACCAGAGCGCGAAAGTGCGTGAGGCGGCGATGATCCCCGCACTCACGCACTCACGCACTCACGCACTCACGCACTCACGCACTCACGCACTCACGCACTTCGTACTCCGTACTTCGTACTGCCGTCCTACTTCTCCACGATCAGCGCCGTGACCATGCCGAACATGCCGTTGGGCGTCTCGGCGTGGGGCAGGATGTGGCAGTGGAAGGCCCACACGCCGGGGTTGTTGCAGTTGATGATCACGTCCCAGCGCTCGCCCGGCGCCACGTTCAGCGTGTCGCACTTCCACGGCGCCGGCTGCGGCCAGCCATCCTTGTCGATCACCGTGAAGTGCATGCCGTGCAGGTGCATGGGATGGATCATCATCCCCTCGTTCATGAAGCGGACGCGCACCTTCTGCCCCAGCTTGGCCACGATGGGCTCCGTGGCCGGGAATCCCTTGCCGTTGATCGTGTAGCCGTGGCTGCCGTCGTTGATGATCATGACGTAGTCCACGTCCACGTTCTCGATGGCCCGCTTCTGCCGCGGCTCGATGATGAACGCGCCCAGCAGCCCCTTGCCCACCTGCTCCGCCGCGTTGTGGTGCGAGTGGTACATGTGGCTGCCCGGGTTGGGCGCGGTGAACTCGTACGTGTATGTCTCGCCCGGCTTGATGGGCGGCTGGGTGATGAACGGCACGCCGTCCTGGTCGTTGGGCACCTCCACCCCGTGGAAGTGCACCGCCGTGGACTGCTCCATCTGGTTCCTGACCACGATGCGCACCCGGTCGCCCTCGCGGACGCGGATCTGCGGCCCGGGCACCTGCTGGTTGTACGCCAGCGCCTCCACGAACTTGCCCGGCTCCGTCTCCCAGCGGATGGGGGCGCAGGTCAGCTCGAAGACCTTGACGCTGCCCTCCATGCGGGGCGCCAGCGGCTGGTTGCCCTTGCCCTGGGTCCTGGCCGGGAACGCCTTGACGCCGGCCTCGTGGTGGCGGTCCATCTCGTCCGCGGCGGCGCGGACCTGCGCGGGCGTCCTGGGGTGCGCGCCCATGCTGCCGCCGCTGTGGTCGCTGTCCGCCGGCACCGCGGCCGCGGCCCCCGCGCCGGCGCCGGTCTTGGCGGCGGTCCCGGCGCCCGGTTCGGACTTGCACGCCGCCACCGCCGTCCCGACGAGCGGGACCGCCGCGGCCAGGGCGGAAAAACGCAGGAAGTCGCGCCGGGAGGCCCGGGCGGCTGCTTCGGTCTTCGTCTCGGTGGTGTCGCTCATCTCTGCTGTCTCCCGTCGGTGGATCGCCGCCGCGCGGTGCGGCGGAACGCGGAAAACATACCCGGAGCAGGTCCCCCCATCTGTAAGCCCGGCCCTGAGCCCGGGCGGGGAACGCCTGGATATTCCGCAGGGAGATCGTCCCGCACCCGCCCGCCCACCTGTCGGGCATCCCCCCACACGATGAAAAAGCCCTCCCCCGAAGTTGGGGGAGGGTTTCGGAGGGGGCCTCCGCCCTCGCGAGGCACCCCGCGACCGGCGGCGAGCTTTCGTACTTCGTACTTCGTACTCCGTACTCGTCAGTCCACCGCGAACGTCACGCGCACCACGGCCGTGATGTCCTTGTCGAGCGACGAGGTATCGTTGATGCCGTAGTCGCTGACCTCGGTGGAGTTGCGCGGGGTGATCTGGAACACGCCCATGCGAGCGCTGCGCACCCCGCC
>DASTLD010000138.1:0-6211 GCA_035715345.1 Longimicrobium sp. | reverse complement strand
CTCACGCACTCACGCACTCACGCACTCACGCACTCACGCACTTTCGCACTCACGCACTTCCGTACGCCGCCCCGCCGTCCTTCCAGCTCCACCACAGCAGCAGCTCCGGGTCGTGAGGGAACGTGCTGGCGTAGTAGACCGCGCAGCGGAAGACGTACAGCACGCAGCGGTCGTGGCGCACGCCGTCCATCTCACCGAGCCGGTCGTACAGCGCCTGCGGGTCCGCGCCGCGCAGGTCCTCCACGCGGTGGATGCCCAGCCGGCGCAGGTCCGCGGCCATGCGCGGCCCGATGCCGGGGATGCGGCGCAGCTCGTCCGGGGCGTTCTTCGGCATTGCAACCTTTCCCGTGGCGGGCGCATCAGAACCGGTGAGCGCGGGACGGTGAAACCCGCGAGGGGCCGCGCT
Organism: Longimicrobium sp.; assembly: GCA_035715345.1. Lineage (GTDB taxonomy): Bacteria > Gemmatimonadota > Gemmatimonadetes > Longimicrobiales > Longimicrobiaceae > Longimicrobium. Next base: position 5,805 of record DASTLD010000138.1, on the reverse strand, counting down.
CGTAACGGACTTCACGCGGGAAGGGGAGGTTTCCCCTCACGGATTCCTAATTTTCCCGCGCAACTCCACCGGCCTTCCGGTGGTAGATAGATGCAGGACGAGCACGGACGGAATCGAGAATGCCGACGCGACCCCCACCTCATGCTCCCAGGCGTCCTCCGGGTGGGCACGGCTGAGATCCGAAACCGGCTCGGGCCTCTTGCAGGACCGGGTACCTGATACAGCGTTTGCGACGAGAACGAGGCCCGCCGGCACCGCCGGCGGGCTTCGTCGCGTTCCGCCCCTACTCCTCGTCCCCCGGCGATGCGGCCGCGGTGGCGGGATACTCCATCTTCCGCAGCGCCAGCCACCCCAGCAGCGCCGCCACCGCCGACGCGGCGAAGATGGCCAGCTTGGCCTCGTCCTGCAGCGGCGAGCCGGGGAACGCCAGCCCGGTCACGAAGATGGACATGGTGAAGCCGATGCCGCCCAGCAGGCTGACCGCCGCGATGGCCCTCCACCCCACCCGCGCGGGCAGCGCCGCCAGCCGCGTGCGCACCGCCAGCCACGAGAACAGGGTGATGCCGATCGGCTTGCCGATTACCAGCCCCAGCAGCACGCCCAGCGGCACGGGCCCGCCGAGGTGGCCCAGCACCGACGCGTCCAGGTGCACGCCCGCGTTGGCCAGGGCGAACAGGGGGATGATGCCGAACGCCACCCAGTGGTGCAGCTTGGTCTCGATGCGCTGCAGCGGCGCCTGCGCGGCCTCGCAGGCGTTCTCCATCTCCGCGATGGCCGCCTGCTGCCCCTTGTTGGTCAGCACCCCGGGCGCCTCCTCGCCCGCCTGGTCGAAGCGGTCCAGGATGCGGCGCCCGCGGTGCAGGAACTCGTGCGTGTCGATGCGCGTGCGCGCGGGGATGGTCATGGCCAGCAGCACGCCGGCCACCGTGGCGTGCACGCCGCTCTGCAGGAACGCCAGCCAGACGGGGATGCCGATGGCCACGTACACCAGCGGCCGCCGCACGCCCAGGCGATTGGACACCGCCGCCGCGGCCAGCCCCAGCAGCCCCAGCCCCAGCGCCACCAGGTCCAGCTCCGCCGTGTAGAAGACGGCGATGACCAGCACCGCGCCGATGTCGTCCACGATGGCCAGCGCGGCCAGGAACACCTTGAGCGACAGGGGGATGCGGGGCCCCAGCAGGGCCAGCACGCCCAGGGCGAAGGCGATGTCGGTGGCCATGGGGATGCCCCACCCCCGCTCGCCCGGCCCGCCCGCGTTGAGCAGCGCGTAGATCAGCGCCGGCACCACCATCCCCCCCAGCGCGGCGGCGATGGGCAGCGTGGCCCGCTGCCGCGACGCCAGCTCGCCCACCAGCACCTCGCGCTTGATCTCCAGCCCCACCAGGAAGAAGAACACGGCCATCAGGCCGTCGTTGATCCACAGGTGCAGAGGGTGGGTCAGGCCGTAGGGGCCCGCCTGCAGGGTGATGCGCGTCTCCCACAGGTGGTGGTACGTCTCCGCCCACGGGCTGTTGGCCCACGCCAGCGCCAGCAGGGTGCAGGCGATGAGCACGATGCCGCCCGACGACTCCGTCGCCGCAAAGCGCGCGAAGGGCGACAGGATGCGCTCGAGCGTGGTCTCGGACGGGGACGCGGGCGTGGCGGCGGGATCGGGCATGCGGGGGGAGCCGGGGGATGGTGCCGGGGCGGTCCCCGGGCGCGCGGCAACCTAACGAAGCCCGCGCGCCAATCCAACCCTGCTGCTGAAGAAGAAGAAGTACGTAGTACGAGGTACGGAGTACGAAGCGCGCCGGAGCGGAGTCCGGCGCGCCAGGAGGAGCGGTCGTGGAGAATGCGCCGGCTCCGCCGCCGGCTCAGCGGGTGTCGCGGCGGGTGCGGGCCAGGTCGCCGGCCAGCAGCGGATACGGGTTCACGTTCTCGCTCTCCCACCAGCGCGCGGGGTCGGTGATGCGGCCCACGGAGAAGTGCAGGTGGAAGTTGCCCGGCCCGGCGTTGCCCGTGTCGCCCACGTAGGCGATGACCTGGCCGCGGCGCACCGGCATCCCCTCGCGGATGCCGGCGGCGTAGCGCTGCAGGTGGGCGTAGTAGTAGAGCGTCCGCCCGTCCTCCCCCACCTGGTACACGGTGATGCCCCCGATGCCGCCCTGCCGCAGCCGGTGGATGGTGCCGTCCGCCGCCGCCACCACGGGCGCGCCCTGCGGCGCCATGATGTCTATGGCGTGGTGCAGCCGCCCGCCCGAGCGCGCGTCCTGGTAGCTGTCGCGCAGCTCCTCCGCGCCGACGCCGGACACCGGGATCAGCAGCGACGCGCCCGGCGCCATTCCCCGCTCGATGCGGATCTCGTCGCGCGGCCGCTCCGCGCGCGGCGCGGGCCGCTCGGGCGCGGGAGCCGGTGCGGTAGCCACGGGACGCACGGAAGCGGTCTCCGGCGGCGCGCCGATGGCGATGGTGCAGCCAGTCAGCGACAGCGCGGCAGCCAGGCCGGCGGCGGAACGGAGCATGTCGCGGCGGAAGCTCATACGGCGGCTTCTCCGGGCAGGCGAGCGCGGGGGCTCCTGCGGGTCAGCGGGAAAATGAGACGTGCCGCGGATGCGGACCGGGCAATATTGCGCACCTTTCCATCGCGGCGCAAGAAGTACGTTGAGACACAAGGCTCCATGTGCCCGTCCTGAGCGCAGTTGGGGGACCTGGGCTGGAGTACGACGCGAGGCGGATTGTGCGTCGGGCTATTGCCGCTCGCGACGCACGCCCCGACGAGTGGGCGGGCAAGATCCTTGGGTCGGCGCCCAGGGTTCCTCGTACAGGCAGAGGGCTCGAAGGCGCCTCCCCCAGGATGACAACGCGTTATTGTGCAATGGCTTACGCAGACATGCGCATACGCATGCAATGACCTGCGTTGTCATTCTGAGGGAGCGCACCGGGGGAAAGCCCCTCCCCCGAAGTTGGGGGAGGGGTTTGGGGAGGGGGCCTCCGCCCCTGGAGGCAGCCCGCCAGTCGCCCTAGAAGTAGAAGTGCACCCGGATGCCGGAGGCGAGGGTGCGGAAGAAGGGGCCGTCCGCCTTCAGCTCGTCGTCGCCCAGGCCGTCGTCGAAGATGAAGGCGGTGGTGCGCACCCCGGCCCGCACTCCCACGTGCCCGCCCACGCTGACGCGGTCGATCGGGAACCACTCCAGCCCGAACCCGAGCGAGCCGCCCATCTGAGTCACCTCGATCTCCGTCTCGTCGCCGCTGGTGTCGGTGCTGGTCTCGCTGGCCACGCTGTAGAACACGCTGCCCCACAGGTAGGACCGCGCCGGCTGGCCCGACGGGCCGTACAGCTTGACGGCCGGCTCCACCGTGAAATCGCTGATCTCCTGCTCGAGGTCGTCGCCCTCCAGCCGGTCGACCGATGCGGCAAGCTCCAGCCCCACGGCCAGCGCAGGCCCAACGTTGCGCCACAGGCCGAAGCCCACCGTCTCGCCCACGCGCAGCGCGATGGAGTTGGGACGCGCGGACTCCTGCGCGTGCGACGGCGCGGCGGTGAACAAGCCTGCGGCGGCGAGCATGACGACGACGAGGGTCCTGGACATGGCGGCCTTTCGAGAGAGATGGGGAAGGGACGGGAAAGGGTGCGGCGCGTTCAAAGGTAGGTGCGCCCCCCGCCGCTGGACAACGACGCCGCGCGCCGCGCACATTGCCGCGTCCGCATCCCCCCCATTCCAGACGACGGTCCACGCGATGAGCACGACGGCGCCGCGCACCCCCGAGGGCGAGATCCGCAGGCAGTGGGACCGGCTGAGCGGCCGGCCCGGCGGCAAGGCGCTCTTCAGCTTCCTGCTGGGGCGCATGGTCCCCTACACCGGCAGCATGGGCGCGCGCGTGGAGGAGATGGGCCCCGGCCACGCCCGCGTGACCCTGCGCGACCGCCGCCGCGTGCGGAACCACCTGCGCTCCGTCCACGCCGTGGCCCTGATGAACCTGGCGGAGCTGACCACCGGGCTGGCGTTCATCTACGCCATGCCGGCGGACGCGCGCTCCATCCTGCGCGCGCTCACGATCGAGTACCACAAGAAGGCGCGCGGGCGGCTGACCGCGGAGGCCGCCGCGCCCCTGCTGGAAAGCAGCGAGGAGCGCGAGATCGAGGTCCGCGCCGACATCCGCGACGAGGCCGGCGACGTGGTGGCCACCGGCGTGGCGCGCTGGCTGGTGGGGCCGCGCCGGTAGCCTACACGGTCAGCGCCGTCAGCGTCAGTGTGATCATGAAGCCCAGGGTCACGAGGAAGACGTACGAGAAGCTCAGGAAGGCGAACTTCAGGAGCGTCTTGAACCAGCCCTGGGCGTAGAACGTCTTCATGGCCCAGTACAGGTAGCCCACGAACCAGAGGAACGCCCCGAGCTGCAGCCAGTCGTTGCGCACCAGCAGGCCCATCGTGAAGAGCAGGAACGCGAAGGCGTGCACGTGCAGCGCGAACACGAAGTGCTCCACGTAGAACCGCTTTCGCCGCGCGTACAGCAGCTTCAGGATCAGCGCGAACACGGGCATCATCAGGAACATGCCGGTGGGCGCGTTGCGCTCCGCCCCCGCGATGAGGGTCCGCACCGCCTCGCCCGGCGTCATCTGCTCCAGCCGGTCCTCGCTGGCCTGCAGGCGGCGACCCAGCGGCTTGAGCCACCGCGGCAGGCGGGTGGTGTCCGGACCCAGGTTGATGTTCATCCTGCCGCTGTCCAGCTCCACGTCGAAGCCGGCCCCGCTGCGCCGCGAGGTCTGCACGCGCGCCCCCTGCCGCTGGCCGGTCCGCGCGGCGATGGAATCGCGGACGGCGCGGGCCGCGGCGCGCAGGGAGTCGCGCTGCAGGCGCCGGGCGGAGTCCGCGGCCGTCCGGGGCGGCAGGGTGTCCTCCGCCACCTCGCGGTCGATCTCGCGGCTGATGACCTCCAGGTCCGTCACCAGCCGCACGGTGACGAAGAAGATCAGCGACGCCACCAGGTACAGGCGGAACGGCGGGACGTAGCTGACGATGCGGCCGCCCACGTACTCGCGCGTCAGGCAGCCGGGATGGAAGAAGAGGCCCTTGAGGGTGCGCGGCAGGGTGGCGTTGACCAGGAGCTGGTCTTCCACCGCCTCCAGCAGCATGCGGCGCAGCGAGACGCGCACCTCCAGCTTGCGCTGCCCGCAGGAGCGGCAGTACGCGCCGGGCGAGGTGTCGCCGCAGTTGCGGCACGGGTCCTCGGGGTGCGTGCGGCGCGCGCGCCCGCGGATGCGCGACCCCAGCCCTCCCGCGCCCCGCAGCCCCAGCTTCAGACGCCCGAACGGCCCCCGTTTACTCGTCTCGCCGGCCGCACCGTCGGCCGCCTCTCGCTGGCCCGCCGCTCCCGCATCACCCGCTCCTCCATCGCGCGCACCCGGCGTGTCGCGCGCGTCCTGGTGCGCGCCGGCGGGGGGTAGCGCATCGGGGGCGTCGGGATCCGGCGGGGGGATGATGGGGTCGCGCGGGCCGGCGGGGTCGTGGGTCACGGCAGCGGGTAGGTAGGGGCCGGCATCGCGTGTCGAGGATGAGTGATACGGACGAGGGACGCGAGATGGGAACGGGGGAGATCGCCTGGGCAGTGGAGGTCCGCGCGTGGGCGGGCGCCCCCACCCGCTCGCTTAGGCTCGCACCCTCCCCCAAGTCTGGGGGAGGGTTGCTGGGCCTGCTTGAGCGCGGTCTCGCCGGCGATCTGCCGGTCCCAGGTGAGCTGGGCGCCGGCCGCTTCCAGGATCTTCACCACCGATTCGGTGATCTCGGGCCCGATCCCGTCGCCAGGGATCAGTGTGACGGTCTTTGC
>DASTLD010000137.1:0-15118 GCA_035715345.1 Longimicrobium sp. | reverse complement strand
GGCTGCGCGGACAGCGCCCTCCCCGCCGCAGGCGCGGACCTGTCCGCCGCGTTCGGCAGCGCCCCGCTGGGCTTCGACGACACCTTCAGCAGCTTTGCCGCGTCCGACAGCCCCGGCGGCGGCTTTCGCCCCGAGCGCGGGCGCGGCGGCCGGCGAGGCGGCCATCGCGGCGGGCACGGGCACGGCGGCCCGGGCGGCGGCTTCATGGGCGGGTTCCACCACGACTTCCTGGGCGGGCCCGGCGGCGGCGGGCGCCCCTTCGACTTCCGCCTGGGCGACGGGTGCAGCTTCGCGGCCGGCACCGGCCTGGTGACCTGCGCCTCCACGCGCCACGGGCTGGACGTGCTGCGCACCTTCCGCTTCGAGACGGCGGCCGGCGCCGTGCAGCCCGCGCCGGACAGCACCACCGATAAGGTCACCCTGCACGCCTCGGTCTCCGGCTCCACCACGCGCCGCGACGGCGTGGCGGCCGTGGTCAACCACACCAGCGACCGCGTGGTGACGGGCTTGGCGAAGGGAAGCACGCAGCGCACCGTCAACGGCACCTCCTCCGGCACGGAGACGCTGACGGGCACCAACGCGGGCGGCGCCTTCACCGCCACCCGCGAGGTGGGCGATGCGACCGTTGGGCTGGTGGTGCCGGTGCAGAGCGGCCGCCCCAGCTACCCCACGGCCGGTACCGTGACGCGGACCATGCGCGCCTCGCTGACGCAGGGCGGCGCCACCACGACCCGGTCGCGCCAGGAGGTCATCACCTTCGACGGCTCCGCGACCGCCTCGCTGGTCATCACCCAGGACGGGGTGACGCGCACCTGCACCGTCCCGCTGCCCCACGGCCGCCCGACGTGCTCGTCCTGATCGCCTGACGGAACTGAAAAAGCCTCACGCAGAGACGCAGAGGGCGCGGAGAACTTCATCTCTGCGCCCTCTGCGTCTCTTGCTTATTGTTGGATTATAACTACAGTTATAAGTAACGTTCCGGGAGAAATGACGATGACGCATGCGAGCCTGAAGATCAGGCAGGTCGGGGGATCGGCGGGGCTGATCCTTCCCAAGGAAGTGCTGGATGAGCTGCACGCCGGCATCGGCGATACGCTCCACCTCGTGCGCACGGATCGGGGGTACGAGCTGACGCCCTACGACCCGGCGTTCCGGGAGGCGATGGAAGGCTTCGAGGTCATCCGGCGCAAGCACCGCAACGCCTTCCGCGAACTCGCGAAGTAACGTGGACGAGCCGAGGTGGCTCTGGCGCGCCATCGTGGATGCCGTGCATCGGGAGCTCGTCGAGGAGCACGGCGGCCTGTATGGCGTACGCGATGCTGGCATGATCGAATCCGCCCTCGCGCGGCCGCTGAACCGCTGGAGCTACGAGGGCGCGGGAGCCGACCTGGCCGATCTTGCCGCCGCGTACGGGTTCGCGCTCGCGCGGAACCACGGCTACCTGGACGGCAACAAGCGCATCGCCCTCGCGGCCATGCACGTGTTCGCGTGGATCAACGGCCACGAGATCGCCGCCGAGGAGCCCGACGAGGTCGCGACCATGCTCGACGTTGCCTCCGGCGTACTGGGTGAGGCGGATCTCGCGGCGTGGCTGCGCGTCCGCCTCTCCCCTCGCGATCCGTCGGAGCAGTAGCCCACTACCACCCTGATCAACATGAACCGGGTTTGCCTCCTCACGGCCTCCTTCCTCCTGCTCGCCGCCCCCGCCGCGGCGCAGGAGAACCCGATCGCGCAGCAGTACCGGGCGGCGGCGGACAGCCTGATCCGCGCGGCCACGCGGGACAGCGCGGCGTGGAACCGCATCGCCGAGCTGACGGACCGCTTCGGCCCGCGCTTCAGCGGCACGCCGGAGCTGGAGCGGGCCATCGACTGGGTGCTGGCGGAGATGCGCGAGGACGGGCTGGAGAACGTGCGCGGCGAGCCGGTCATGGTGCCGCGCTGGGTGCGCGGCGCCGAGTCAGCCGAGCTGGTGTCGCCGCGCCGCACCGCGCTGCACATGATCGGCTTGGGCGGCAGCGTCGGCACGCCGGCGGAGGGCGTGGAGGCGGAGGTGCTGGTGGTGGGCTCCTTCGACGAGCTGCGCCGGCGGGCGGCGGAGGCGCGCGGGCGCATCGTGCTCTGGGACGTTCCCTTCACCAGCTACGGCGAGACGGTGCAGTACCGCGGCCGCGGCGCCGTGGAGGCGTCGCGCGCGGGCGCGGTGGCCAGCCTGATCCGCTCCGTGGGCCCCTTCGGCATGCAGACACCGCACACCGGCAGCCTGCGCTACAACGACAGCGTGCCGCCCATCCCCGCCGCCGCGCTCTCCATGGAGGACGCGATGATGCTGCGGCGCATGCAGGCGCGCGGCGAGACCGTCCGCGTGCGGCTGCGCATGGGCGCGCACACGCTGCCGGACGCGCCCAGCCGCAACGTGGTGGCGGAGATCCGCGGGCGCGAGCGGCCGGACGAGGTGATCGTCATCGGCGGCCACATCGACTCGTGGGACAACGCGCCGGGCGCCATGGACGACGCCGGCGGCTGCGTCGTGGCCTGGGAGGCGGTGCGGCTGATGAAGGCGCTGGGCCTGCGCCCGCGCCGCACCGTGCGCGTGGTGATGTGGACCAACGAGGAGAACGGCCTGCGCGGCGCCAACGCCTACCGCGACGCGCACCGCGCCGAGGTGGAGAACCACGTGCTGGCCATCGAGTCCGACGCGGGCGTGTTCGCGCCGCGCGGCTTCGGCTTCACGGGGAGCGACGCGGCGTTCGAGATGGTGCGCGGCATCGGCGCGCTGCTGGCGCCCATCGGGGCGGACGCCGTCACCCGCGGCGGCGGCGGCGCGGACATCGGGCCCATCATGGCGCTGGGCGTGCCGGGGATGGGGCTGCAGGTGGACGGCACGCGCTACTTCTGGTACCACCACACCGCCGCGGACACGCCCGACAAGCTGGACCCCGCGGACGTGGGCCGCTCCGTGGCCGCGATGGCCGTCATGGCCTACGTCGCCGCGGAGATGCCCGAGCGCATCCCCTTCGGCCGCCCCGCGTCCAACTAGCCGCCCCTGCTCCATCAGCCCGGAACGCCGGGCGCGCCCGTCGCGCCCGGCGTTCTTCGTTCATCGCACCGGGAGACGGTGACCATCCGCTCGTCCGTGGGTCCAGGTGTTTACTCCGTAAATGTGTTGCTGGTGGCGCGATAGATGCGCGACCGGGAGTGCCTCCGTCTCCCGTTCTTCCCCGACTCGATGCCCCCGGCGCCCGACTTCAGCCCCATGCTCGCGACGTCCGCCGCGGCGCCGCCGGCGGGCGGGGAGTGGACCTTCGAGCCCAAGTACGACGGCATCCGCGCCCTGGCCATCGTCACCACGGGCAGCGTGGCCCTGCTGACGCGCAACGGCAACGACAAGTGCGCGCAGTTCCCGGAGGTGGTGGCCGCGCTGCACCGCCTGCGCCGCGCGTGCGGCTGCGACCTGGTGCTGGACGGCGAGATCGTGGCGCTGCACGAAGGGCGGGTGATGCGCTTCGAGGCGCTCGCCGGGCGGATGCACATCGAGAACCGCCGCGCCATCGCCCGCCTGTCCCGTGAGCGGCCGGCGGCGTACGTCGCGTTCGACGTGCTGCTGGCCGGGCGCGACCCGCTGCTGCACCAGCCCTGGACCACGCGGCGCCCGCGGCTGGAGGAGCTGCTCCGCGGCCGCCAGGACGAGCAGCTCCGCCTGGGCGATACGTCGCCGGACGCGGAGGGGATGATGGAGCGCGCGCGCGCCGAGCGCTGGGAGGGGCTGATCGCCAAGCGCACCACGTCGCCGTACCGCCCCGGCCTGCGCTCGCGCGACTGGCTCAAGGTCAAGCTGATGCCGCAGGAGGAGTTCGTGATCGGGGGATGGACGGACCCCACGAACGCCGCGCGCGGCCTGGGCGCGCTCATGCTGGGCGAGTACGGCCCCGACGGGCGGCTGCGCTACGTGGGGCACACCGGCAAGGGCTTCAGCGAGCGCATGCTGCGCGACCTGCACGCGCGCCTGCGGGGGCTGGAGCGCGCCACCAGCCCGTTCGACCCCCGGCCGCGGCTGGTGCAGGCGCACCACTGGGCGGAGCCGGAGCTGGTGGCGGAGATCCGCTACGCCGAGCGCACCACCGCCGGCAAGCTGCGCGACTCCACCTTCCTGGGCCTCCGCCCCGACCGCCGCGGGCCCGACCTGCGCCCGGGGGAGCCGGGGTTGACAGCGTTTCACCGCGAAGCTGGCAACCCGCCCGCGGACGCCCCGGAGGCCGGCCGCATCCTCACGGCACTCAGGGAGATGGAGGACGGCGGGGGCGCGAGCGTGCTGGAGGTCGACGGCGCCGCGCTGGAGATGTCGGGCCTGGCCCGGCCGATGTACCCCGGCTCGCCGTTCACGCGCGGCGACCTGCTGCGCTACTACGCCGCGATGGCGCCGTTCATCCTCCCCGCCATGCGCGACCGGCCGCTGGCGGTGGCGTACTTTCCCGGGTCTCCGGAGCGGCGCCCCGACTATCGCCAGAGCGCCCCGCCCGACACGCCCGCCGGCGTGCGCGTGGAGCCGGTGCGCGTGGGCCGCGAGACCAAGCGCATGCTCGTCGGCGGCAACCTGGCCACGCTGCTGTTCACCATCGCCCGCGGCGCCATCTCGTACGACCCCTGGCACGCGCGCGTGCGGCACCCGGAGGCGCAGGACTACGTGGTCCTGGACCTGGACCCCACCCCGGGCGCGGAGATGCGGCACCTGGCGGAGGCCGCGCACCTGGCGCGCGAGGTTGCCAGCAACGCGGGACTGGCAAGCCGCGTGAAGACCTCCGGCCGCGCGGGGCTGCACGTGTACGTGTGGATGCCCCCGGAGACCCCCGTGCCGGCCGCCTGCCGGACGGCCGAGCGCCTGGCGCGCGAGATGGCCCGCCGCGCACCGGCGCTCGCCACCGTGGAGCGCGGCGTGGAGCTGCGGCCGCGCGCGTGCGTGTACGTGGACTACCTGATGTCGCGGCGCGGCGCCAACGTGGCCGGCGTCTACGCCGCCCGCGACACGCCCCACGCCGCCGTCTCCACCCCCCTGGCCTGGGACGAGCTGACGCCCGGCCTCGACCCCCGCGCCTTCACCATCGCCTCCGTCCCGGCCCGCATCCACCAGCACGGGGACGCGTGGCAGGACGCTCGCACGCGGCGGGTTGCCAACCTGCCAGCCAGCTTGTTTGACAATAACCCAGCTTGACAAGGCCTGCCGGGCAGCCCCGCCGGCCCCGCACGCGCCCGCCCCCGCCGCCGCACCGAACGCGCGGGGCAGATCACCGACCTGCTCCGCGAGCACGGACCGCTCTCCGCGCGCGAGCCGGCGCGGCTGCTGGGGATCTCGTCGTCCGCCGTACGGTACCGGCTGCCGCAGCTGCGCCGCGCCGGCCTGGTGGAATCCACCGAGCGGGATCCCAACGCGCCGGGCACCCGCTACCGGCTGCCAGCTCGCCAACTTGCAAGTTGACAATCCACGGATTGGCAAGTCTGCTTGTCAAGCAAGCTGCCCCGAGCGCGTTATCTGCATGGGCCGTCCGGCTCCGTGGCACCGGAGCCGGACGGCCCGCGTCATTGGCAGGTCGTGCGCGCCGGTTGGCGGGCACGCATAACACGTCGCCAGGCATGGAATGACCCTCTTCCGAATCCTGCTGCCATGCCTGCTCGTGGCGGCCTGCGCCCCCGCGACGCGCGAGCCGGGACCGGCGCCCGCCGCCGGGCCGCCCGCGCCCGCGCTGCCGGAGGTGGCGGTGGTGGGCGATACGAACGTCGTCATCGGGCGGCTGGAGAACGGGCTGACGTACTACGTGCGCCGCAACGCCGAGCCGCGCGCGCGCGCCGAGCTGCGCCTGGTGGTCAACGTGGGGTCGGTGGTGGAGGACGCCGACCAGCGCGGGCTGGCGCACTTCCTGGAGCACATGGCCTTCAACGGCACCCGCCGCTTCGAGAAGCACGAGATCGTCGATTACCTGGAGCGCGTGGGCATGCGCTTCGGGCCGGACGTGAACGCCTACACCAGCTTCGACGAGACCGTCTACATGCTCCAGCTCCCCACCGACAGCGCGGGCGTGCTGGAGACGGGGCTGCGCATCCTGGAGGACTGGGCCGCCGGCATCGGCCTGGACTCGCTGGAGGTCGAGAAGGAGCGCGGCGTGGTGATCGAGGAGTGGCGCCGCATGCTGGGCGCGGGCTCGCGCATCGCCGAGCGGCAGTTCCCCTTCCTGTTCGCCGGGTCGCGGTACGCCGAGCGGCTGCCCATCGGCGACCCGGAGACGCTGCGCACCTTTCGCCACGAGACGCTGCGCCGCTTCTACCGCGAGTGGTACCGTCCGGAGCTGATGGCGGTGGTGGCCGTGGGCGACTTCGACCCGCGCGCCGTGGAGGCGCAGATCCGCGCGGGCTTCGGCGCGCTGTCCTCCCCCCGCGGGCGGGTGCGGCAGGCGTACCCGCTGCCCCCGCGCGACACCACGCGCTTCCTGGTGACGGTGGACCCCGAGCTGCCGGCCACCGTCGTCAGCATCAACCACATGCGCCCGGAGCGGAAGGGCCGCGGCACGGCGGAGTACCGCGCGTCGCTGGTGGAGTCGCTGCTGGCGGGCATGCTGGGCGACCGGCTGAACGAGATCAGCCTGGCCCCCGACGCGCCCTTCCTGGACGTGTCCACCTACCAGGGCGCGTCGCTGCGCGGCACGGAGACCTTCGTGCTGGACGTGCGGGTGGCGCAGGGCGGGGCGGAGCGCGGGCTGGCGGCGGTGCTGGCGGAGGTGCGGCGCGCGGCGCTGCACGGCTTCACGGCCGCGGAGCTGGAGCGCGAGACCACGGAGCTGCGGCGCATCTGGGAGCAGATGTACGCGGAGCGCGACCGGACGGAATCCGCCCAGTACGCCGGGCAGTACGCGCAGCACTTCCTGAGCGGCTACCCGCTGCGGACCACGGAGGACGAGTACCGGCTGGTGACCGCGCTGCTGCCCACCATCACCCTGGCGGACGTGGACGCCGCGGCGCGCGCGCTGGCCGCCCACCGCGACCGCACCGTGCTGGTCAGCGGCCCGTCGCGGCCGGGGGTGCCCGCGCCCGACCCGGCGCGGCTGGCGGCGGTGGCGGACTCCGCGTCGCGCGGCGAGCTGGCGGCGTACGCGGAGACGCCGTCGGAGGCGCCGCTGGTGGCGCGGCCGCCGGTGCCCGGGCGGGTGGTGGCGGTGGACTCCGTGCCGGAGGTGGGCGTCACCCGCTGGACGCTGGCCAACGGCGCCCGCGTGGTGCTCAGGCCCACGGACTTCAAGCAGGACGAGATCCTCTTTGCCGCGTACAGCCCCGGCGGGCTGTCGCTGGTGCCGGACAGCGCCTTCCTCTACGGCCGCACGGCCACGGCGGCGGTGCAGCTCGGGGGCGTGGGCGAGCTGTCGCTGACCGACCTGCAGAGGCGGCTGAGCGGAAAGATGGCCAGCGTGGGCGCCAGCATCTCCGGCCTGAGCGAGGGGATGCAGGGCGCCGCCGCCCCCCGCGACGTGGAGACGCTGTTCCAGCTCGCCTACCTGTACTTCACGGCGCCGCGGCGCGACACGGCGTCGTGGCACGCCTACCTGCAGCGCGGCCGCGAGTCGCTGCGCAACCGGGACGTGACGCCGGAGTCCGCCTTCGGCGACACGCTGACGGCCCTGCTGACGCAGCGGCACCCCCGCTCGCGGCCGTTCACCTCCGCCACCTTCGACTCGCTGAGCCTGGACCGGGCGCTGGAGATCTACCGCGAGCGCTTCGGCGACGCGGCGGACTTCACCTTCTTCCTGGTGGGCAGCTTTACGCCGGACTCCATCCGCCCGCTGGTGGAGACCTGGCTGGGCGGGCTGCCGGGCAGCGGCCGCCGCGAGACCTGGCGCGACGTGGGCGTGCGGCCGCCGCCGGGCGTGGTGCGCGGCACGGTGCGCCGGGGGATGGAGGCCAAGGCGCGCACGACCCTCGTCTTCAGCGGGCCGGCGGAGTTCAGCCGCGAGGCGCGCTGGGACCTGGCCGCGCTGGGCGATGCGCTGGAGATCCGCCTGCGCGAGAAGCTGCGCGAGGACCTGGGCGCCACCTACGGCGTCAGCGCATACGGCGGCGTCAGCCGCGACCCGCGGCCCGAGTACCAGTTCGTGGTGGACTTCGGGTCCGCGCCGGACCGGGTGGACGAGCTGGTGGGCGTGGTGCTCGCCGAGATCGACACCGTGCGCGCGGGGGGCGTGCCGGCGGACGTGGTGGAGAAGGTGCGCGAGGCCCATCGCCGCACCAAGGAGATCTCGCTGCGCGAGAACCCGTGGTGGCTCACGGCGCTGATGGACTACGAGCGCTACGGCTGGGACCCGCGCACCATCGACGATCCCCCGCTCACCGCCGCGCTCACCGCGGAGGCCATCCGCGACGCGGCGCGGCGGTACCTGGACCCCGGCCGCTACGTGCACGTGACGCTGCTCCCCGAGGCGGCCGCGTCATCCCCCGCGCCGTAGGACTGCCGGCTGATGCGGAGCCGCGGAGACCGGCGGAGGTCGGCGCAGGTTGCTTGACAACCGGACTTGCCAAGCTCGCTGTTGTCAACTTGCAAGCTGGCAGGTTGGCAGGACGAAAAGCCCCTCCCCCCGCGCGGGGGGAGGGGCTTCGTGATCCCCGCGTGCGCCTAGAACCGGAAGCGCGCGCCGACACCGAGGGTCAGGTAGTCGAAGTCGTCGATGGTGCGGTAGCGGACCAGTGGGGTGATGGAGAGGTTGTAGCTCACCGGGTAGTCCGCGCCCAGCCCGGCTTCCAGGCCCGTGTCGCCCTCGTGGAAGAGCGCGCCCAGCAGCGCGTACGGCGTGGAGGCCCCGCCGCCCGTGCCCAGCGACACGCGGCCGCCCAGCTCGAAGCCGTCCTCCTCGAAGTCGTCGTCGATGATCTCGTCGTCGTACTCGAAGCTGAAGCGCGAGTAGGAGCCGTACAGCGCAAAGGTGGGCGCCACGTCCAGCGCCACGCCCACGCCGAAGCCCACGCCCGTGTCGAACGTGTCGCCGCTGTCCTGCACGGGCACGCCAGCGTCCAGGCGCACCTCGAACGAGAGCGGGATGCCGCCGCCGGAGTGGCGGTGCGAGTAGCGGTCGCGGCTGCGCTCGCGGGTGCGGCGGTGCTGCGCGTCCAGCGTGTCCGCCGTGGTCAGCGCCAGCAGGGCCACGACGAGGCCGATGGTGGCTTTCTTCATAGGGTCCATCTCCCGGTGAAGGTGGTCGCGCCGGCCCCCGGCGCGGCTGCGGTGACGGCGGGTGAGACTCGCGGCATCGCCCCGTTGTTCCCGCGCCACAGCCTTCTTGGATGCGGAAAGGCCCGCCACGGTTTGCGGCGGGCCTCCATCCCGGCGGCGAATCTCCTGAATCGCCCCCTATTCCCTGATCTCTACTCCCTGGCGGCGACAGTCGCCTCGTGGTTGATGGTCACTCCCTCCTCGCTCTCGGCGATCAGGTGGTCCACCACGTCGCGCAGGTCGCCGGTGCGCTGGTATACCGTGATCTGCCGGTCCGCGCTGGAGCCCTCTTCAAGGATGCGGAAGGCGTACTCCACCTCCGCGCGCGTGCCCAGCTCGTCCACCACGTCGTCCACGAACCACTCGATCATCTCGCGGATCAGCTCGCGGACGGGCACCTCCTGCCGCTTGCCGAAGTCGATGAGCTGCCCGTCCAGGCCGTAGCGCACCGAGCGCCACTTGTTCTCCTCGATCAGGTCCGACGGGTAGACGCGGAAGGTCAGGTTGTCGCGCCGCAGCTTCCACAGCTTGGCGATGACGGCCTGCAGGATGGCGGCGATGCACACCGCCTCCTCCACGCGCGTGCACACGTCCAGGAAGCGGTACTCCAGCGTGGGATACGCGTGGTGCGGCCGCACGTCCCAGTAGATCTTGGAGCCGTTGGGGATGCAGCCGGTGGTGACCAGGGTCTCCTGCAGCTCGTTGAAGTCCGCCCACCCGCGCATGATGCGGGGCACGCCGGTGCGCGGAAAGTTGCGGAAGATGACGCTGCGGTAGCTCTTGAGCCCCGTGTGGCGGCCCATCCAGAAGGGCGAGCTGCTGGACAGGCAGAGGATGTGGGGGATGAAGTAGCGCGACACGTTCATGGCGTCGATCAGGAACTCGCGGTCCTCGATGCCCACGTGCACGTGCGTGCCGAAGATCAGGAGCTGCTGCGCCAGGTCCTGCATGTCCTGCTTGACGCCCATGTAGCGCTCCAGGGGCGTGATCTCCTGCGTCATCCACGACGAGAAGGGGTGCGTGCCCGCCGCCACCACCTTGAGCCCCTTCCGCGCGGCCAGCCCCATCACCATGCCGCGCAGGCGCCGCAGCTCGCTGCGCACCTCCTGCGGCGTCTGGCAGACGTTGGTGCCCACCTCCACGATCGACTGGTGCAGCTCGGGCTTGATCTCGCCCAGCACCATGTGGTCGCTTTCCAAAATCTCCGTGATGTACGACCGCAGCTCGCGCGTCTCGGGGTCGATGATCTGGTACTCTTCTTCGATGCCGAGCGTCAGGGAGGGCGCCTTCATGCGGTGGTGTCCCGGGCTGGTGCGGGGCGGAATCGCGCGTGTTGCTTGCGCGGCTGCAGGGATCGCGCCGAAAAGATGTGCGGAAGTGCGTGAGTGCGTGAGTGCGTCAGTGCGTCAGTGCGGGAGTGGAGCCGGCGTGGGGCCGGCGACTTGCTTGACAAACCAGGTTGCCAAAAACCGGATCTGGCAACTTGCAAGCTGGCGAGTTGGCAAGCTCGCCAGGCAGGCGCTGGCGCAGGGCACCCGGCGAATGAATTCGCGGCTATGAAAACGTGATGTCGGCCTTCGCCGACGGGTCCGGCGCGATCCCGGTCTATCGTGCACGCACGCAAGCCACGCGCTGTCGTTCTCCCCCTCTCCGCGCGCCGCGGGCACCGGCGCCAGCGTCGGGCACCAGCGCGGCGCGGGGGGAGGGGGCGGGGGGTGGGGCCTCCGTTGTAGAACACCGCCCCGCTCGCAGACACGGCTCCCCTCCTCTCCCGCTCCGCGGGGGAGGAGGGGCGGGGGGGAGGAGGGGCCCGCGAGAGCTACCGCTCCTCCACCAGGAACGTCGCTACGCTCGATCCCCCGCCCGCCGTCACGTTGAGCAGCGGGTCCGTCGCGATGCGGGTCAGGGCGCCGTCCACGCGGTCCGTCTCGGAGATGTAGGGGGCCAGGTCCACCATCCGGTCGTACACCTCCAGCCGCCCGTCCACCACGCTGGGGAACGGCTCCGTGGGCAGGATGATGCGCTCCTGCACCACGTGCGGCCGCTCCAGCGCGCGCTGAACGGATACCTGCCACTCCTCGTCCGACACCAGCCAGCCGAGCACGATGCCGTGCCCGCCGTAGTCGTCGTTGGGCTTGAGCACCAGGCGCTGGCGGTTCTGCGCCATCCACGGCAGCAGGTCGATGTGCTGCCCGCCGTGGTCCGTGCGGCGCTCCTCCACCACGCGCGTCCAGGGGATGTGCGCCTGGATGGCGGCCCGCTCGTCGGCGTCGAACATGTCCGCGTTGCGCTCGTCGCCCAGCACGGCCAGGCCGGCCTTCTTGTAGATGATCTTGCAGCGGAACGGGTTCACCATGCACACGGCGCCGTCGCGGACCGCGCGCGCCACGGGGCTGTCCATCCCCTCGCGCAGCAGCAGCTCGTCGATCAGCACCCGCTTGTAGATGAGCGTGATGTGGAAGCCGCCGGGGGCGATGAGCCTGCCCTCGCGGTACTCGCACGCGCGCGGGTCCGCGATCACGGCCTCGATACCGTGCTCCGCGAAGTAGTCGCGGAAGAAGACGAACTCGCTCTGCGTGGGGACGTCGTTCCAGTCCAGGATGCCGATGCGCGGCAGCTCGCGGTTGCCCGACCACTCGTGGTACGCGCGCAGCAGCGTGTGCATGACCCCCGGGCGCGCGGGGAGCGGATGCAGCACGTGCGTGCGCGTGAACTCGCCCGCGACGGGGAGCGCCAGGAACACCTCCGACAGCTCGTCCATGTAGGCCGGGCCGGCGGGCGTCTCCGCGTTGTATTCGGTGACCAGCAGCGACTGCGCGGCGGAGTCGAAGAAGGTGTCCAGCCGCGAGGTGGGCGCGGGGCTGCGGAAGCCGGGGTCGAAGCGGATGACCTCCTCTTCCCAGTCCAGCAGGTGGAACTGCGCGCGGAAGGCGTCGTCCACCAGCGCGCGCTCGTGGATCTTGACGTACGCGCGCATCAGCGTGCGGATGCGCCCGCGGATCCAGCGGTACTGCGCGGGCGTCAGCATGCGCGGGCGGATGACCGTGCACAGCGCGCGCTCGCCGAAGTACATGCCGCGCGCGCGGTGCTCCGCCTCCATCCGCCCGGCGCTCTCCGCGGCCAGGTCCGCGCGGTCCAGCAGGCCGTGCCAGGTCTGGATGGCCCGCTCGAGAACGGCCGACTCGCTCACGCGCGCTCCGCCGCCTCGGCCCCGTCGTCCATCCGCTCGATCTTCTCCCGCGGCGAAGGCTCCTCCGCCTCCGGCTCCAGCGCGCCGGCGGACGCACCCGATCCCCCGCCGGAAGCCGTTGCATCACCCGCCGCTACCGCCGACGCGCCTGCCGCGGGTGAGGGCCGCGCGGGCAGCTCCGGCTCGCGCGGCGCCGAATCCTTCGTACCCGGCTCCGCCTCCGGCTCGACGGCCGGCGCGGGAGCGGGCTGGGCCGCCGGGCTCGCGGCGATCGCGCCGGGCTCGGCGGCGGCATCCGCTTCCGCGCCCGTGGGTCCCGCGGAGGCGGGCGCGCTCGATCCGCCGTGTCCCGGCGCAGCCGCGGGTGATCCGGACGACCCGCTCGCGGTGGTGGCGACCTCCGGCGGGGGCGGCTCGGGCGGCACGGACGCGGCTGCCCCGGGGCGCGAGGCGCGGAAAAGGGCTTCCCAGCCCAGGCCCAGCTCCTGGCGGCGCGGGTTCTTCGCGAGGCGGATGGCCATGTCCGCCATGTGCTGCACCACCCACTCGAAGTAGTGCGGCGTCAGCGAGTAGACGTCCATGTCCGGCGCGGGGTTCATGAAGTCGATGGCGTAGGGCACGCCGTCCTTCACGGCCCACTCCATGGAGTTCATGTCGTATCCCAGCGCGCGCACCAGCTTGAGCGAATCGTCCACGACGCGGCGGCCCAGCTCGTCGCTCATGTGCGCGTGGTCCACGTGGTACTTCCGCTCGCGCGGGTCGTACTTCATCGGCAGCACCTCGTCCTGGCCCAGGCAGATGCAGCGGATGAAGTGGTCCCAGTGGATGAACTCCTGCGCCACCATGGTCAGGAGCCCGGACTGGTCGTAGTTGTCGATCAGCTCCTGCAGGGTGCGGCAGACGTAGACGTCCTTCCAGCCGCCGCCGTGCGCGTCCTTGAGGATGCACGGCAGGCCCACGTAGTCCACGATGCCCTGCCAGTCCAGCGGGTACTCCAGGTTGCGCAGCGACTCGTCGTGCACGATGCCGGGGATGTACTCCTTGTTCGGCAGCACCACCGTCCTGGGGTGGGCGATGCCCAGGCGCGTGGCCAGCGCTGCGCCGAAGAACTTGTCGTCGGCGGTCCACATGAAGGGGTTGTTGACCACCGTGGTGCCCTGCAGCACCGACTGCTTGAGGTAGGTGCGGTAGAACGGCACCTCGTGGCTGATGCGGTCGATGATGACGGCGTACTCGCCGGGCTGGTCCATGCGCGGCGCGCCGAGCGTGACGAACTCGGCCGTCACGCCCTCGTCGCGCTTGTTGACCTCCTCGATGAAGGCCGGCGGAAACGACCACTCCCGCCCCACGATCAGCCCCACTTTCAGCGTCATCGGTCTATCCTCGGATTGGACTCGGTGGTCAGGCCTGCGTTTGTGTTCGGAGCCGATTGCCTCTCGTGCGCGGAGGCCCCCTCCCAAACCCTCCCCCAACTTCGCGGGAGGGCTTTCGTCTGTCGCGCGCCCTGTCTCTGGCGTGCCCGGCCGCGCGGGCATGCGCGATTCCGCGCTATTCGCGGCGATCTTCCCCGTTCAGTCGGCGAAGGCCGACTTCACGTTCCCGTTGCCGCGATTTCAATCGCCCGGCGGCCTCCCGCGCCGGCCTCGGTACCGCCGTGAGGCTCGGCACATCACGCACTTCGTACTTCGTACCTCGTACTCCGTACTGTCTCCGTCAATCGCTGCCGCCGATGTAATGGCGGATCATGTCGCGCCAGTAGGGCCAGTCGTGCGACCAGCCGTCCCACAGGCGCAGGGCGTTGCCGATCCCCCGCTCCCACAGGGCGCGCGACAGGTAGCGGTTGTTCTCCACGAACGAGTCGTCCTGCCCGGTCGCGAGGATGATGTCCATCCGCCGCATGGCCTCCAGGTGCCCGTGGTCGTGGATGTCGGTGACGTAGTGCGACGGGTTGTTGGCGTAGACGGCCTCGTCGTAGAAGCCGTCGGAGAACTCGCGGATGTCGTACATGCCGCTCAGGCCGATCACCCGCCCGAACAGGTGCGGGTGGCGGAAGGCGACGTTCACGGCGTGGTACGCGCCGAAGCTGGCGCCGGTAGCCATCAGGAACGGGTTGCCGTTGCGCGACTGCGAGAAGGGCAGCACCTCGCGCAGCAGGTAGTCCTCGTACTGGAAGTTGCGGACGGCGCGGTCGTGGGGATGCTTCCACTTGGCGTACCAGCTCTCCGCGTCCACGCTGTCCACGCAGAACATCTGGATCCACCCGTTCTCCAGGTGCTGGCGCAGCGCGTCCATCATGCCGCGGTCCTCCCACTCGAAGAAGCTCCCCATGGACGAGGGGAACACCAGCACGCGCGCGCCCGCGTGGCCGAACACCAGCAGGTCCATGTCGCGGCCCAGCGACGGGCTGTGCCAGCGGTGGTGCTCGCGGTTCACGTGGGGCTCGTCTCCGAGGGAGAGGGTCGTCGAGGCAGGCCGGCACCGGCAGCGCCGAGCGCCACGCAAACCGCACGCCGGGAGCGGCGAAAATGAGGGGCCGCGGCGGGGCTCCGGCCCACAGAGAGCCACACGGGTGAGGGCAGGTGCGTGCCGCGTCCACCCGGCCGGCGGTTGAAACCGCGCCTCCAAAAGCCCGAAGTCCGCCCGCGCGGACTGAACGGGGAAGTGTCGCGTATCCGGCGCCGATCCGC
>DASTLD010000136.1:0-6251 GCA_035715345.1 Longimicrobium sp. | reverse complement strand
AGCCTTGCCGTGCGGCTTCGCGGGCCGCTACACTGGCGCACGCCCGCAGGCTTTCCTCTCCGACCGACCGCTCCCATGAGACTCCCCGCCGCGCTGGTGCTGCTGGTCCTGCTCGCCTCCCCCGCTGCCGCGCAGGAGCGGCCGCTGGGCACCCTCCAGGAGCAGGCGCAGCTCCGGCAGGAATGGCTGCGGCTGCGGCTGGAGCGGGTGCTGCCGCGGCTGATGCGCGAGCACGACGTGGGGATGTGGATCATCCCCGTGCGCGAGTACAACGAGGACCCGGTGTTCTGGGCGCTCGTCTCGCCCACGACGATGGCGGCGCGGCGGCGCACCATCTACGCCTTCTGCGACCGCGGGCCGGAGCGCGGCGTGGAGCGCATCGCCATCGGCGGCAGCACGCAGGGCGGGCTGTACCGCGTGGTGCGCGATCCCAACGCGGCCATCGGCAGCGCCGGCGCCACGCGCCGCCCCGCGGAGCCCTACGGCCCCGACCAGTGGCGCCTGCTGCCGCCCGTCATCGAGGAGTGCGACCCGGAGACCATCGCCGTCAACGTCTCGCACACGCACGCCTTCTCCGACGGCCTGACCGTGGGCGAATGGGAGCAGATGCAGGCCGTCATCCCCGAGCGCTACCGCTCCCGCATCGTGCGCCGCGAGCTGCTGGCGCTGCACCTGATCGAGGAGCGGCTGCCGGAGATGATGCCGAAGTACGTGGAGATGCAGCGGCTGGTGCACCGCATCATCTCCACCGCCTTCTCCAGCGAGGTCGTGACCCCCGGCGTCACGCGCACGGAGGACGTGGTCTGGTGGATGCGGCAGCGGCTGGCGGACCTGGGGCTGGACACCTGGTTCCAGCCGTCGGTCACGGTGCAGCGGCACGGCGTGGAGATGGGCGATTCCGCCAACCCCGTGATCCGGCGCGGCGACCTGCTGCACACGGACTTCGGCATCACCGCGCTGGGGCTGAACACCGACACGCAGCACATGGGCTATGTCCTGCGCGAGGGCGAGACGGACGCGCCCGCGGGCCTGTACGCGGCGCTGCGGCGCGGCAACCGGCTGCAGGACCTGCTGCTGGAGGAGATGCGCCCCGGGCGGACGGGCAACCAGGTGCTGGCGGCCACGCTGGCGCGCATGCGGGAGGAGGGCATCGACGGCACCGTCTACACGCACCCGGTGGGCGACCATGGCCACGGTGCCGGGCCGCTGATCGGGCTGTGGGACCGGCAGGAGGGCGTACCCGGCCGCGGCGAGGTGGCCCTGCGGCCGAGCACGTGGTTCTCCATCGAGCTGCAGGCCACCTCGCCCGTGCCGGAGTGGGGCGGGCAGGCGGTGCGGATGGCGCTGGAGGAGGAAGCCTGGCTCGACGCCGACGGCACCCGCCGCTGGGTCCTTGCCCGCCAGGAGCGCTTCCACCTGATCCGCTAAGCTGTGAATCATCGCGTGTGCACGGTTCTGTCCCCGTTCCGCAGGGTACGCCAGGATGCAAGCGTATTTTGAGCCCTCACGTCCCAATCTTTATAAACCCAAGCGATTGAGTTATAATCGATGACCTCGGTGCACCGGGAGGATGGATTCAGGGTGGTGATCTGGTCGCTCGAGCACGGGACGCCGCACGTGCACGTGTTCAAGGCGGAGGGCGTGGCGCGAATTCACCTCGGCTGGGAAGGTACGCCGGTGCTGCAGGAGGCGAGCATGGGCCCGCGCGACACGCGCCGGGCAATGGAGATCGTGAGGGAGCACGCGGACATGATCCGCTCCGAATGGAGGAGGCTGCACGGTGGATGACTTCGACAAGCAGTACGCGGAAGCCGTTGAGCGGGGCCGCATCGCGGCGGAGATCGAGCCGCGCGCGGCAGCGGCGCGCTACGACCGTCGGAAGCGCCGCGTGGTCGTCGAACTGACGAATGGCTGCCTCTTCGCGTTCCCCGTATCGTTGTCGGGAGATCTGCGGAACGCCACCCATGAACAGTCGGCTGCCGTAGAGGTCTTCCCGGGCGGATATGGTCTGCACTGGGAAGAACTGGATGTCGATCTGTCGGTCCCCGGCCTCTTCGTCGGTGCGTTCGGGCCGGAGCGGTGGATCGCCCAGTACGCAGGCGCGATGGGACGCGTTGGCGGCAAAGCGAGCACAGAGGCAAAGGCGGTGGCCGCGCGCGCCAACGGCCGCAAGGGCGGACGTCCCCGCAAGATCCCGGACGTCGCCTAGCTGCGAAAAACGTTCAGCCGCTGCGAAAACCGATCAGAGTTCCGAGGCTTCTGCGAAATTCGTTCAGGAGTGACACGCTCACGTCCTGCCAGGGAACGAGAAAGCCCCGCGCTCCATTCGAGCGCGGGGCTTCTTTCGTCTCTGGTCGATCAGGCTCTGGCCTCAGGCCAGGGCGAGCGCGTTGGCGTCGCGGTAGGCTTGCGCGGCCTCGATGAACTCCGTGAAGAGGCGGCGGGTGCCCTCGTCGCGGTCGATCAGCATCTCCGGGTGCCACTGCACGCCCACGTAGAAGTGCCCCTCGCGCGTGCCCTCCAGCGCCTCGATCAGCCCGTCCGGCGCCCACGCGGTGGCCACCACCCCCTGGCCCACGGCGGCGATGGCCTGGTGGTGCATGGAGTTCACCATCACCTGCTCGCTCCCGAACGCCTGGTGCAGCCGCGACCCCGGCGCCACGCGGATCTCGTGCGCCAGGTAGTCGCGCGCCCAGCCGGCGCCCGGGAAGTAGTCGTGCTTGATGCTGTGCTCGCACAGCGTGCAGTCCTGCAGCAGCGACCCGCCCGCGGCCACGTTGATGACCTGCAGCCCGCGGCACACCCCCAGCACCGGCTTGCCGTCCTCCAGCGCCCAGCGCGCGAACATCAGCTCCACCCGGTCGCGCGGCGGGTCCACGCGGCCGCACAGGTCGGAGCGCTCCTGGCCATACGACGCCGGGTCCATGTCCACGCCGCCGGGCAGGAAGATGCCGTCCAGCCGGTCGTAGATGGCGCGCAGCGTCTCGTCCGCGCCCTCGTCCTCCAGCAGCGGCACCATCCACGGCACCGCGCCCACGCTGGTGCAGGCGTAGAAGTACCGCTGGTTCATCACCCAGGACTCCGGCAGGTCCTCGGGGATGCGGTCGATGGACTGGAGCGTCTGCGTGGGAATGCCGATGACCGGCCGCTGCGTCATGCGGAAAGCTTCACTTCAGGGGACAAAAAATGGTCCCGGCGCGTCTGGCAAGATCGGGACCCGCAACAAGATAGCGAATCGTATACACCGCGACAATCCACCCGTGCCGGAGGAGTTCTAAGTACGTGGTACGGAGTACGAAGTACGCGACCGCGGGCGGGATCGCGCGCGGAGAGAAGGCTTGCGGAGGGAAGCGCGGGGCGGCATCGTGGGCGCCATCGCAGGTCGTCGCTCCCGCCTTCTCACCCCACCCGATGATCCGCACGCTCCTGGTCGCCGGCGCGCTGGTCTGCGCCGCGGGAACCGCCGCCGCGCAGACGGACGCCGAGTGCCGCACGGCGATGGAAGAGAGCGCCCCGCAGACCCTGATGAACATCTGCGCGGCCAGGGACGCCGCCGACGCGGGGGAGCGCCTGGACGCGGTGCTCGCGCGGATGCGGAGGGGGCTGGATGCAGCGCGCTGGAAAGCACTCGTCCGGGTGCAGGAGCGCTGGGCGGAGTACCGCGCCGCCGCGTGCGAGTACGAAGGAGACCTGTACCGCGGCGGCTCCGCCCAGCCGTTCGCGATCGCGGTCTGCTACGTCCGCATCACGGAGGTGCGCATCCGCGAGCTCAAGCGCGCCAGCTTCGAGCTGAGCCTCTAGGCGCGCTCACACCGCGTACAGGCGCCGCGCCTCCTCGAGCTGCTCCAATCGCCCGATGTCGATCCAGCGGTAGGCGTCCACGCGGAAGGGGAGGATGCGCTCCCCCGCGGCGGCCAGGCGGAGGTACGGGTCCAGGATGGAGAACGCGCCCCGCTCCGTCAGCAGGTCCAGGAAGCGCGGGGCGATGACGTGCACCCCGCCGAACGCCAGCTTCCGCACCGGGCCCACGGCATCGCGCACGCGCAGGTCGACGCCCTTCTTCTCGTCCGTGCGCCCCAGCAGACCCGCATCGTCCCACAGCAGGTGCCGCGTGGTGGCGCGCTCCATCACCGCCAGCATGGCCAGGGCGCCGGAGGCCGCGGGGGCGTCGTACATCTCCCGCAGCGGCAGCTCCGTGACGATGTCGGCGTTGTGCAGGAAGAACGGCGCGCCGCCGCGGATGAGGCCGCGGGCCGCCAGCAGCGCGCCGCCGGTCTCCAGCGGCTGCCCCGGCTCGCGGCTGAAGACGCACTCCACGCCAAAGCCGCCGCGCTCGCGCACGTAGGCCTCGATGCGCTCCGCGTGGTGGTGGACGTTGATGATGAGCCGGTCCGCGCCGGCCTCGATCAGCCGCCGCGCCACGCGCTCCAGCATGGGCACGCCGCCCACCTCGATCAGCGCCTTGGGCGTGTGGTCCGTCAGCGGGCGCAGGCGGGTGCCCAGCCCCGCCGCGAGCACCATGGCATCCACCGCTACGCCGCCCCCGCCGCCGCGCCCGCGGCCGCCGCCTCGGCGTTCGCCTCCGCCTCGTCCGGCTTCGGCGGCCACTTGCCCTCTTCGCGGTGGGTCAGCACCACGTTGACCGCGGGGAAGTTGGCGCGCAGGTGCGCCGCCAGCCGCTCGGCAAAGTACACCGAGCGGTGCTGCCCGCCCGTGCAGCCGAAGTACACGCTGAGCGACGCGAACCCGCGCGTGAGGTACGCGGCCACCTGGTTCTCCACCAGCGCGCGCACGCTGGCCCAGAACTCCTCCGTCTCCGGCAGCTCCGCCAGGAACTGCGAGACCGGCTCGTCGCAGCCGCAGAGCGAGGCGTACTCCGCGTAGCGCCCGGGATTGTGGATGGCGCGGCAGTCGAACACGAAGCCGCCGCCGTGGCCGCCCACGTCGTCGGGGTAGCCGCCCTTGTAGCTGAAGCTGCCGATGTGCACGGTCAGCCCCGGCGGCGCCTGCGGGGTGCGGCGGCGCAGCGCGGCGTTGGCGCAGATGCGCTCGAACACGGTGCGCAGCTCGGGCAGCTCGATGGGCAGGAACCCCGTCTCCAGGATGCGCTCCACGTTGCGGATGGCCTGCGGCACGCTCTGCAGGAAGCGCGGCTTGCGCTCGTAGAAGCCGCGGTAGCCGTAGGCCCCCATCGCCTGCATGATGCGCACGAGAACGTAGCCGCGGTAATGCTGCTTGAAGCGCTCGCGGTCCAGGCGGTTGACGCGCGGCTCGAGCTGGTCCAGGTAGTGGTCCAGCAGCTCCGTCCGCAGCGCCTCCGTGAGCCCCACCTTGGGGTCGATGAGCAGCGACGCCACGTCGTACTGCAGCGCGCCGCGCCGCCCGCCCTGGTAGTCGATGAACCACGGCTCCCCGTCGCGCAGCATGACGTTGCGGCTCTGGAAGTCGCGGTACATGAAGTGGCGGGTGTCCGCGCCCAGCAGGAACGTCGCGAAGCGGCGGAAGTCCTTCTCCAGGCGCGCCTCGTTGAAGGGCACGTGCGCCAGGCGCAGGAAGTGGTACTTGAAGTAGTTCAGGTCCCAGAGGATGGACTGCCGGTCGAACGCCGCGCGCGGGTAGGCGACGGAGTAGTCGACCTCCTTGCCGCCCTCCACCTGGAAGCGCGGCAGCAGCTCCAGGATGCGCCGGTAGATGGGCAGCACCGCCGCGGGAAAGTCCGCCTGCGGGTCTTCCTTGCGGGCGGCGGTGACGGCGTCGAACAGCGTGGTCTCACCCAGGTCCTCTTCCAGGTAGATGCCGGCCTTCTCGTCCACCGCGTAGACCTGCGGCACCGGCAGGCCCACCCGGCGGAAGGACTCGGTGAAGGAGAGGAAGGCGCGGTTCTCCTCCGCGTCCGGCCCCACCACGGCCACGGCGGTCTCCATGCCCTCGCCCACCAGGCGGAACATCTTCCGCTGCGAGCCGTCGCCGGCCATCTCCAGGATGGTGACGGGCGGCTTGCCGAAGTGCTGCCGGAAGAGCCTGCGGAACGTCTTCTCCACGCGCGTCTTTCTGCTCGGATCGGCAAAGGTGCCCGGGAGGGGCGAAAGGTAATCCGCAACGCCGGTGCCGCCAGCGGACGGAGAGGACGGAAGTGCGTGAGTGCGTGAGTGCGGAAGTGCGTGAATCCGAGCCGAGGTGCTCGCGGCGGGCGCCTGCTCCGCCCCCACCCGCTCGCTTAGGCTCGCACCCTCCCCCAAGTCTGGGGGAGG
>DASTLD010000135.1:0-3744 GCA_035715345.1 Longimicrobium sp. | reverse complement strand
TCTCGATGGCGCGAACCGGATCGGGGACCTGGTCCGGCGCGCGCACGACCTGGAGATGCCCGCCGTCGCGCTCACGGACCACGGCTGCATGTTCGGCGCGTGGGTGTTCCAGGAGCAGGCCAAGAAGGCGGGCATCAAGCCCATCATCGGCATGGAGGCCTACGTGGCCCCGGCCAGCCGCCACGAGCGCACCAAGGCCAAGGGCGAGAAGGGGTACTACCACCTGGTGCTGCTCGCCCGCGACTTCCAGGGCTACAAGAACCTCACCAAGCTGACGTCCATCGGCTACACGGAGGGCTTCTACGGCAAGCCGCGCATCGACCGCGAGGTGCTGGCGAAGCATTCCGAGGGGCTGATCGTGACCAGCGCCTGCCTGGCGGGGGAGATCGCGCAGCACCTGATGGAGGACCGCTGGGACGCGGCGCGCGAGGCGGCGGCGTGGCACGCGGAGCTGTTCCGCGACCGCTACTACCTGGAGGTGCAGGGCCACGACAGCGACGGCCAGAGCGAGCTGAACCGCCGCATCTTCACGCTGGCGGAGGAGCTGGGCATTCCCGTCGTCGCGACGAACGACGCGCACTTCCTGCGCGCGGACGACCACCAGGCGCACGACGTCCTGCTGTGCATCGGGCTGGGCAAGGACTTCTCCGACCCCAACCGGATGAAGTACGACGGCCAGCTCTACTTCAAGAACGGCGACGAGATGCGGGAGCGGTTCCCGGACCGCCCGGACGTGCTGGAGAACACGCTGCGCATCGCGGACGAGACGAACTTCTCGTATCCCAAGGGCTACCACGTGCCCGCGTTCCCCGTGGCGGAGCAGGGCTTTGCCACGGAGGCGGAGATGCTGAGCGACTGGGTGTGGCGCGGGGCGCTCGAACGGTATGCGCCCCACGCCCCCGCCGGCGCCCACCCGCGCGCCGTGCTGCCCCCCCACATCGTGGAGCGCGTGGAGTACGAGCTGGGGGTGATCAACGACCCCAAGCTGGGCTACGCCGGCTACTTCCTGATCACGGCGGACTTCATCAAGTGGGCGCGCGACCACGGCATTCCCGTGGGCCCGGGCCGCGGCTCCGCGGCGGGGAGCATCGTGGCCTACTGCACGGGCATCACCGACATCTGCCCCATCCGCTTCGACCTGCTGTTCGAGCGCTTCCTGAACCCGGAGCGCGTGTCCATGCCCGACATCGACGTGGACTTCTGCTTCGAGCGGCGCGGCGAGGTGATCGAGTACGTGCGCGAGAAGTACGGGCGCGACGCGGTGGGCCAGATCATCACCTTCGGGACGATGAAGAGCCGAGCCGTGGTCAAGGACGTGGGCCGCACGCTGGGCTTCCTGCCGGCGGAGACGGACCGCCTGGCCAAGCTCATCCCCAACGGCCCCGCCTTTTCCATGAGCGTGGTAGAGGCGCGCGACAAGATCCCGGAGATCAAGGAGCTGTACGAGAAGGACGAGCGCTACCGCCAGCTCCTGGACTACTCGTCCACGCTGGAGGGACTGAGCCGCCACAGCAGCGTGCACGCGGCCGGCGTGGTCATCGCGCCGGGGCCGCTGGACGAGTACGTGCCCGTGTGCACGCAGAGCACCAAGGGCAGCGGCGGCAGCGGCGAGAGCGTGATGGTGACGCAGTACGACATGACCTGCCTGGAGAAGGCGGGCATGCTCAAGATGGACTTCCTGGGCCTCAAGACGCTCACGGTCATCCACGACGCCGTGGTGTCCATCCGCGCGCGCTACGGGGCGCTGCGGCATCCGGAGACGGGGGTGGAGTACGCCCGGGCGGAGGACATTCCGCTGGACGACCCGGAGGTCTACCGCATGCTGGCCCGCGGCGGCACCAGCGGCGTGTTCCAGTTCGAATCCAGCCTGGCCACGGACAAGCTGCGGGCCATGAAGCCCGACCGCTTCGACGACCTGATCGCCGCCAACGCGCTGGTGCGGCCGGGCCCGCTGGACATGGGCATGGACCTGGTCTACATCCGCCGCAAGCTGGGCCAGGAGCAGGTCAGGTACCCGCACGAGAGCCTGGCGGAGGTGCTGGAGCCCACCTACGGCGTCATCGTCTACCAGGAGCAGGTGATGCGCATCGCGCAGATCCTGGCCGGCTTCTCGCTCGCGGAAGCCGACGTGCTCCGCAAGGCGGTGGGCAAGAAGGACGCGGAGCTGATCGCGAAGGAGCTGGGCGGCTTCGTGGAGCGCGCCGTGGCCAAGGGGCACGACCGCAAGCTGATCCAGGACCTCTCCGACCAGATCGAGGCGTTCGGCCGCTACGGCTTCAACAAGTCGCACAGCGCGGCGTACTCGCTGGTGGCGTACCAGACGGCGTGGCTCAAGTGCTGGTACCCGGCGGAGTTCATGGCGGCGCTGATGTCGTCCGTGGTGGACAAGATCGACGACGTGGTGGGCTACATTGCCCACTGCAAGGAGATGGGACGCTACCTGCCGCGCGTGGGCCGCGAGGGCATCCTGGTGCTGGCGCCGCACGTGAACGAGTCCAACTGGAAGTTCACGGTGGTGGGCGAGGGCGTGGGCAAGATCCGCTTCGGCCTGGGCGCCATCCGCGGCGTGGGCGAGGGGGCGGTGCGCTCCATCATCGCGGCGCGGCTGGCGGAGGGGCCGTTCCGCAGCATGTTCGACCTGCTGGACCGCATCGACCTGCGGCTGTGCAACAAGCGGGTGATGGAGGCGCTGATCTGCGCCGGCGCGCTGGACGGCTTCGACGACGGGGCCGGGCGCGCGCAGCTCCTGGCCGGGCTGGACGCGGCCTTCGCGGCCGCGCAGGCGGTGCAGCGCGAGCGCGAGAGCGCGCAGGAGGGCTTCTTCGACGCCCTGCTGGGCGGCGGCGACGGCGCGGCCACGCTGACGCAGGCGCCCCCGCTGCCCAGGGTGCAGGCCTGGACGGAAAGCGACCGGCTGACGCGCGAGAAGGAGATCCTGGGCTTCTTCATCAGCGGGCACCCGCTGGACCGCTACCGCGAGGACGTGGGCCTGTTCGAGACGCGCACCAACACGGTGACGCTCAAGCAGCAGCGCGACGGCAAGATCGAGCTGGCGTGCGTGGTGACGGAGGCGGCGCGGCAGATCAGCAAGAAGGACGGCTCCGAGTGGGGCCGCATCACCGTGGAGGACTTCCACGGCACGGCCACGGTGCTTGCGTTCGGCGACACGTGGGCTAAATACAAGGACATCGTCAAGAACGACGCGGCCGTGCTGATCCGCGGCGCGGTGTCCAACCGCGAGCGCGACGAGGAGGATCCGCCCATGTTTCTGGACAGCGCGGTGCCGCTGGGCGATCTTCGGGAGAGCGGCGAGGTGGGCGTGCAGATCGAGCTGGGCTCGCACGGGGTGTCGCCGGAGGCGGTGGAGGCGGCGCAGGCGGTGCTCGCGAAGTACGTGGGCCCCGGGCCGCTGGTGGTGGTCTGGCGCAACGGCGGCGCGGATGCCGACGGCGCGCCGCGGCTGCGGTCGAAGACGGTGAAGGTGGCCCCGCGCGACGAGCTGCTGACCGAGCTGCGCGAGGCGCTGCAAGGCGCGGCGCTTGACGACAAGACGCGCGCGGAGGTCGACGACTTGTCGGATATGCTGAAGGGCAATCTCGACAAGGTGGTCGAGCATGGCAAGCGCGCCGACTCGATCGTCAGGAACATGCTGCTCCACTCGCGCTCGGGGTCGGGCGAGCACCGGCCGGTCGACATCAACGCGGTCGTGGAAGAAAGCCTCAACCTCGCCTATCATGGCGCGCG
>DASTLD010000134.1:0-15629 GCA_035715345.1 Longimicrobium sp. | reverse complement strand
GTGGGACCTGCTGCACCACTTCCGCCAGCGGCGCCGCACCGGCGAGCGGGCCTTCGTCCCCCCCTTCTGCACCGGCTGGGACGCCGCCGCGGCCGCCCTGCTCTTCTGGTACACCTAGCCCGCGGGCGCCGGGACGATGCGGAACACGCGCCCGCCGTGGGCAATCACGTACAGCTCGCCCTGCGCGTCCTCGCCGAACGAGGAGATGCTGCCCACGTCCGCCAGCTCCCACGCGCGCCGGTCCTGCGCCTGCCCGTCCGCCAGGCGAAAGCTGCGCACCCAGCCGTTGCAGTAGTCCGCGTAGAAGTAGTGGCCGCGCAGCGCCGGCATGGCCTGCCCGCGGTACACGAACCCGCCGGTGACCGAGCAGCCGTCCGCGTGCGGGTACTCCAGCACCGGGATCACCTTGCCGTCGCGGTTGCAGCCGCTGGACGGCTCGAAGCAGCCGCTGCCCTCCATCTCGTCCCAGCCGTAGTTCAGCCCCGCCGCGGCCGCCTGCACCGCGTTGACCTCCTCCACCCGGTTCTGCCCCACGTCCGCCACGTACAGCATCCCCGCGGCGCGGTCCCACGAGAAGCGCCAGGGGTTGCGCATGCCCGTCGCCCAGATCTCGCCGCGGCGGCCGTTCTGCCCCGCGAACGGGTTGTCCGCGGGCACCGCGTAGGGCTGCGCCGCGTCCACGTCCAGGCGCAGCAGCTTGCCCAGCAGCTGCGCGGGGTCCTGCCCCGTCTCCAGCGGGTCGCCGCCGCCGCCGCCATCGCCCATCCCCACGTACAGCTTGCCGTCCGGGCCGAACGCCACCAGGCCGCCGTTGTGGTTGGAGAACGGCTGGTCCACGAAGATCACGAGCTGGGCGGACGCCGCGTCCGCGCGGTTCGGATCCGCGCTCACGGAGTAGCGCTCCACCCGCGTGTCGCCGCTGTTGTCCGTGTAGTTGACGTAGAACAAGCCGTTCGACGCGTACCGGGGATGGAACGCGACGCTGAGCAGCCCGCGCTCGCCGCCGCTGCTGACCTTGCCGGTGATGTCCAGGAACGGCGTGGGCAGCAGCGATCCGCCCTGCACGATGCGGATGCGCCCCGGCTGCTCCACCACGAACAGCCGCGCGTCGCCGGCAGGCGAAGCCAGGTGCACGGGCGAGGCGAGGCCGGACGCCACCTCCTGCAGGCGGATGCCGGACAGCGTGGGCGGCGGTTCAGGGGTGCCGCCGCCGTCGGAGGCGTTGGAGCTGTTGCAGGCGGCCAGGAGCAGCAGCGCGGGCACGATGCGGCGGGTCATGGGCACCTCAGGGAGCGGGGGCGTCGGGCGGTGGGGGATCGGACTCCCCGTCGTCGTGGGCGGAGTCCAGCAGCTCGCGGGCGTCCTGCTCGCGGTGCCAGGGCACCCGCACCCGCACGCCGAACAGGGAGCCGCCCTGGTAGCCGGGGCCGAACAGGGCCACGTGCGGGCTGCCGTCCACCTGGGCGGGGATGCCGGCCTCGCGCAGCGTCTCCACGGCGAACTCCGCCAGGAGCACCATGTCGTATTCGGCGACCACCACCCAGGGCTCCTTGAGCTCGCGCATGGGGGACCGGGAGGAGAAGGACCTTGGATCGGAGCTTAGCGCGTACTCACCCCACCGTCAAAAGGTCCGCTGTAAAAGATTTGTGAGGGATGTTTGGCGGGGATGTGAGGGGCGGTCATCCATCGTGGTGGGCGCGGTCTGCGTCGGAGCCAGGCTGGCGAGCGGGCGGGCCTCTACCCCGGGTGCCCCACCCCCCGGCCCGCCCCCCGGCCCCCTCCCCCCGCGCCGCGCGTGCGCCTGCGCGCCATGCCGGCACCGGTGCCCGCGGCGCGTGGAGAGGGGGAGACCTGAACTGCGCTACGGCTAGCTTGGGGCACAAGACCAACAACCCTCCCCCAGACTTGGGGGAGGGTGCGAGCCTAAGCGAACGGGTGGGGGCGCCCGCCCTCGCGCCGATGGTCGCCACCCATCGTCGACCGGTCAGAACAGCGAGATCTGCTCGCCCAGGCTGGCGGGCTCCACGGGGGTCTGGCCCAGCAGGCGCTGGAGCTGCCGCGCGTTGGCGGGGCTGTGCCCGGCGAAGTGGTTGTTGAAGTAGCCGTAGACGCTCATCCCCGGCATCCACAGCCCCTTGAGCACGCCGGCCCACGCCTCCACCTCTTCCGTGCGGTCGAACTGCAGGTGCGAGTAGTCCGTGATCTCGCGGTCCGGCCCCATCCACCGCAGGTAGTGGAAGTCCGCCGTGGGCCGCCCCGCCAACTCCAGCACCGTCGCGCGCGGAATCCATCGCCCGTCGCTGAGCGCCAGCGCCACGTTGTGCTCCGCCAGCAGCGACAGCAGGTCCGGCAGCGCGTCGGGCTTCATCCACCGCGCGTTGCGCACCTCCACCGCGAAGCGCACGTCGCGGGGCAGCGCCTGCACGTACCGCCGCAGCACGGCGAACTCCGGCGGGGCGAAGTCCGGCCCGAGCTGCACCAGCACCGGCCCCAGCTTGGGCCCCAGCTCGCGGGCGCGCGACAGGAACTCCGCCGTCACGTCGTCGGCGTCGCGCAGGCCGCGCTCGTGCGTGGCCTCTTGCGGCATCTTGAGCGCGAACACGAAGTTGTCCGGCGTACGCTCCGCCCAGCCCCGCACCACCTTCGCAGCCGGGATGGCGTAGAAGGTGGAATCCACCTCCACCGTCGCGAACGCTTTGGCGTAGGTGGACAGGAAGTCCGCGGGGCGCGTGCCCTCAGGGTAGAAGGGCCCCACCCAGGCGGTGTAGTTCCACCCCTGCGTGCCGATCAGGAACCGTTCGGCCATTGAAACTCCGCGGAGACGGCCCCCGTAGGCATCCGGGTCTCCAGCCCCAGGCGACTGAACAACGGGAGCAATACGATGAGCAACAAGAGAGAATTCGAGACGGTCCTGAAGTGGATCGCGGTGGTGATCCTGGCGATCGTGGCCATCAAGGTGGTGTTCATCGCCCTGGCCCTCGGCACCTACCTGCTTTTCCGCGTGCTGCCGATCGTGCTGCTGGTGTGGATCGTGTACAAGGTGGTGCAGTGGGCGCGCGACAGCAACGGCAACGGGACCACGACCCCCGTCTGACGCCGCCCCGCTCCCGCCGTTCATCCGCGACCGGCCCCGGACTCCGCTCCGGGGCCGGTCTCGTTCTGGGGGGATGCGGCTGGGGCACGCGCGCCGCACCCGCCCTGCCGGCGACCCGCGCTCGCTCGCCGGCCACGTGCGCAAGCGCCCGCCGTGACTGCACTTGGGTGATGGGATACGCGATTAGTGGCGAGGAACGTGTGTTGCGCGCATCTTTGAGGGCCCGCCGCGGACCCCCGAACCGCCCACCGCCATGTCTCTCCGCCGCCTGCTTCCCCTGGCCGTCCTGGCCGCCGCGCTGCTGCTGCCGGACCCGGCCGACGCGCAGCTCCGCCCCCGCCGCCGCATCCAGCGCCTGCGCCTGGACGCCGCCGCCACGCAGACGCTGGGCGACAGCGGACGCCAGGTCTACCGCGCGGGCGCCGGGGGAACGGTGGCCGTGCCCACCGCCACGCGCGACACCGGGCTGGTGCTGGCGCGCGGCGAGCTGCTCTTCTCGCGCACGGGCGACCGCGCCACGCGCATCCGCCCGCCCGCGCCCGCACCCGCGCCGACGACTACCGCCGCTCCCGGCGCCGCGTCGCCGAAGTCGGACGACGAGCGTCCGATCGCGGTGAACGAGTCCAGCGAGGGCGCCGGCGACGAGCGGCTGGCCTTTACGCTGCCCTACGAGGTGGCCGTGGGCGACGCGAACTCGCGGGTGCGCGTGCTGCAGCCGGTGGTGGAGTTCGAGGAGGGCGGGCTGATCTGGGACCCGGCGGAGAAGGCGTTCACCGGCAGCATCCTGGTGGGCCTGCTGGACCGCGACCGCCCCGGCGACAACACCGTGCTGTGGGACACCATCACCATCCAGATCACCGGCGACGTGATGCCGGTGAGCGCGTTCCGCCTGGCGCGCACCAACATCCCCTTCCAGCAGGTCTCGCTGCGCGCGCGGCGCGCCGGCCCGCAGGGGGTGCGCATCCGCGTGCGGCCCAGCTTCGACCCCATGGGCGTGGACATGACGGTGCCGGTGCTGTCGCCGGAGGTGGTGGTCAGCGTCTCGCCGCGGCGCATCGCGGGGTTCGGGCTGGAGAAGACGGAGGTGCGGCTGGAGGTGCCCGGCGCCGCGCCGGAGGTGCCGCTGGCGCTGGCCGCCGGCCGCAGCCGCCCGGAGCCCAGCCGCCTGGAGCCCGGCAGGGAACTGGTGGCGCACCTGCGCTCGCGCAGCACGGGGCTGGACACGGTGCGCATCGCCACCCCGCCGTTCGTGGGCTTCGCCGAGGTGGACTACGCGTTCCCGGCGGCGTTCGTGGTGGCGGTGCTGCTGGGTGGGCTGCTGGGCGGCGCGCTGAACGCCATCTCCAAGAAGCGGCAGTCGTCGCTGAAGGCCGTCGCGTTCATGGCCGTGGAGGGCGTGCTGGTGGGCATCCTGGCGGCGGTGCTGTACGCGCTGGGCATCAACGTGATCGGCTGGGCGCCGGACGCGGACGCCGGCGAGGCGCTGATGTTCGCCGTCGCGGCCATCAGCGGCCTGGCCGGCCCGCGCATCTTCGAGCGCTACATCCCCGACGCCACGCGCAAGCCGCCCTCCGCGCCGGCGCCGCCCTCCGCCCCCGCGGGCCCGCCCGCGCCCGCCCTGGCCTCCGCGCCGCCCGCCCCCCGGCGCGGCCTGGGCCTGGGGGATCTCGGCCAGGAGCCCTAGCCCGCGCTCCAACTGCGAAAAGCATCACGCAGAGAACGCGGAGCCGCAGAGAACTGATCTGTTCTCTGCGGCTCTCTTTTTTCCTCTGCGGCTCTGCGTGAAACCGTAGTTCCTATGAACTACGAAGGAACCAGGCCTTCCGGACCATTGCCCGGGATCACCCGGAAACAACCGGGGCGCGAGCGCCTCAATCCGAGACACCCGCGCCCCGTTTCCGGTGCGCTCTCACGCTCGTGCGGGGACTCAGAAGCCCGCCGCGCGAAGCTGGTCCAGGTTCACCTGGGCCGGGGAAAGCTGCGGCCCCTTCTGGCCCTCCGGAGGCTGCGCCTCTTCCTGGCGCTGCCTGACGACGGCAAGGCTTGCCACGATGGCCGCGATGGCAACGAGACTGACACCCAAGGTGCGAATAAGCGCCTCCCGTCGTGAAGGATTCAGGCCGCGCCGTTCGGGCCTGCAAGGTACCCGTCAAGCATCTTCCATGCCGAACGAGCGTTCGTTTGTTTCGGAGCGGCCGGCGGCGGGTCGCGAAGGTGTAAATTCCGCGCGCTGCCTGCGCGATCCGTCCCTACAACGCGCCAGCCGGATGTTTCCTGACACCCCGAAAGCGCACGAAAACTGTTCGCGGCCAGGGAACCGCTGCCGCATTCTGTCCCCTGTCGATGACATTCGCGGCATCGCTCCCGTTCTTGCCCGGTCCGCCGGGCGCGGGCATCTTCCGCGCTCCGCCCACCCACCCCCGAGGTGCACCGATGACGGACGCGCAGCGCGTGCAGGACCCCGACGGCCGCTTTTCCCTCGTCCCCCCGCCCGGCTGGAACGCGGCGCCCGACGAGGACTCCGGCGGCCTGGAGGTGTGGAGCGACGACGGCGACGGCACGCTGCACCTGATCTCGTTCGAAGCGGACGAGGGGGACTATCCCGATCCCGCGGAGGAGCTGTACGCCTTCCTGGAGGAGCGCGGCGTGGAGTTGGAGGAGGACGAGGTGGAGGACGTGCCGCTGGAGGGCGGGGCGGAGATGGCGCGCTGCGAGTACGAGGCGGAGGACGAGGACGAGGGCGACACGCTGCTGTGGATCGTGGGCGTGGCCACCGCGCCGGGCGCGCTGGTGTTCGCCACCTACTTCTCGGCCGCGGACGCGCCGGAGGCCGAGCGCGAGGCCGTGCGCCGCGCCCTGGGCACGCTGCGGCTCGCCGCGGCGGCCTGAGCGCCGCGGCCCGCGGATGCGGATCTACGCCGTCTCGGACCTGCACGCCGATTTCCGCGACAACCGCCAGGCGCTGGAGCGCATCCCGCCCACGGAGCACCGCGAGGACGCGCTGATCGTGGCCGGCGACATCGCGGACGCGGAGGCGGTGATCCGCGAGGTGCTGGAGCGGCTGCTGGGGCGCTTCCGCGAGGTCTTCTTCGTCCCCGGCAACCACGAGCTGTGGGTGCGCGCGGACCCGCGCAACTCGCTGGAGAAGTTCGCCGCGGTGCTGCGGCTGTGCGACGAGCTGGGCGTGCGCACGCGGCCGGCGCGCGCGGGCGGGGCGTGGGTGGTGCCGCTGTTCTCGTGGTACCACGCGGACTTCGATGTGCGCGGCGAGGGGCTGGAGGAGGAGCTGGAGGGGTGGTCCGACCGCTACTTCTGCCGCTGGCCGGACGGCGTGGAGCGCCCGGACCGGCACTTCCTGGAGCTCAACCTGCCGCACGTGCGCGCGTACGACGCGCCCGCCGTCACCTTCTCGCACTTCGTTCCCCGCCCCGACCTGCTGCCCCCGGCGCGCTACCTGCGTTTCCGCGGGCTGCCGCTGGTGGCCGGCACCGCCGCGCTGGACGAGCAGGTGCGCGGCATCGGCGCGGCCGTGCACGTGTTCGGGCACACGCACATCCCCGCGGACCGCGTGATCGGCGGCGTGCGCTACGTGCAGAACTACTTCCGCCGCGACGCGGGAGAGGCCGGCGCGCTCAAGCTGGTGTGGGACGACGCCGCGCCGATGTTCTGCTGATGCGGGCGCGCGCCGGTGGGCCGTGCGCAGGGCGAGAAGATCCTTCGGTCGGCGCCACGGGATTGCGCGGAGGTCCGGGTTCACGGGGCGCCTCCCTCAGGATGACACCCTGGAGTTGCTCAGGTTGTCATTCTGAGGGAGCGCGGCGCGGAACTCGCCCTGTGAGGGCCTTTGGCGCGACCGAAGAATCTTGCCGGCGTGCGGCGGGGATGGGGACAGCGAGGAGGACCACGTGGGCGATGCGAACGTAGCGCGCGAGGAGAGGGCGGTCCGGCGGCTGGACACGCTGGGCTACCTGCTCGACAACTCGATCCGCATCCCGGGCACCGGCGGGCGGCGCATCGGGATCGACGCCGTCATCGGCCTGGTCCCCGGCTTCGGCGATGCGGCGGGGTCGGTGCTGTCCGCGTACATCGTGGTGCAGGCGGCGCGGCTGGGGGTGCCGGTCTCCGTGATCCTGCGCATGCTGCTGAACGTGGGCGTGGAGGCCATCGCCGGGGCGGTGCCCATCCTGGGCGACCTGTTCGACGCGGGGTGGAAGGCCAACGCCCGCAACGTGCGCCTGCTGCGCAACGCGCTGGACGCGCCCGGCCGCACGCGGCGGTCGAGCCTGGCCGTGGTGGGCGGTACGCTGCTGGCGCTGATCGTGATCCTGGGCGGGATGGCCGTGCTGGCGGTGATGATGGTGGCGGCGCTCTGGCGCGGCGTCACCGGCTGACGGCGCTCTGCGGAACGACAACGGCCCCTCTCCCGGCGCGGGAGAGGGGCCGCTTCGTCATGCCCGGCGATGCGTCAGTGCAGCTCCTCGCCGGGCGTGGACTCGCGGTCGGCGGGGCGGTTCTCCACCCCCCCGGAGCGCGCGTCCTCGCGGCCGGTGCTGCCGCTGGCGCCCAGGGCTTCGCGCTGGGTGGCCTGGCCGGCGCCCGGCAGCTCGCGCTCGGTGATGGACACGCCGGGAAGGTCGGTGCGCTCCACGTCGGTGCCCTGCGTGCCCTCGCGCTCCGTGCCGCCCGCTGCCTGCACGCCCTCGCGCTCCACGGGCGTCTCGTCCAGCGCGCGCTCCACGCGGCCGGGGTTCACGCTGCTCTGGCTGTCGGGATCCTGCATGGCCGCCTCCTGTGCCGCGGTGTGCTCTCCGTTCGGAGCGTTGCGGCGGTGCAAGGGGTGGGCCCCTTCGCCCTTTACCCCTGGCCCGAGCCACACTGGTGTGGGGCGGCGTTCTACCGCGGGAGGCCCCACCCCCCGGCCCCCTCCCCCCGCGCCCGCCGAAGCCTTGCGATTCGTCAGGGCTGGCGCACGGGGCGCGCGGAGAGGGGGAGACCTGAACTGAGCCACGGCTAGCCTTGCGCGCAAAAACCAGCAACCCTCCCCCGAAGTTGGGGGAGGGTGGACGAGTAATGCGAGTCCGGGTGGGGGCCTCCGCCTCCGCGCGCGTGCTCGCCACACGAGCAAGCCCCACTTCGTACTCCGTACTTCGTACTTCGTACTTTTTCTACCCCCGCCGCACGAAGGCCCTCGCCAGGCCCGCCATCTTCCCCGCCAGGCCGCCGCTGAACTTCGCGCGCAGGTAGGCGTCGGCGTTGCGGCGCAGGGACTCGGGATAGGTGGGATAGACGTGGATCATCCCCGACAATTCCGACAGCTTGGCGCGCTTGCGGATGGCCAGCACCGCCTCGTGGATGGTCTCGCCCGCGCGGGGAGCCACGACGTGCGCGCCCACCAGGCGGCCCGCGGGGTCCGTCACCAGCTTGGTCAGGCCGTCCGTCTCCCCGTCGCACACGGCGCGGTCCAGGTTGGCGTGGTCGTACCGCCAGACGCCGATGCCGTCGCCCCACTGCTCGCGCGCCTCCGGCTCGGTGAATCCCACGTGCGCCACCTCCGGCTCCGTGAAGGTGCACCAGGGGACGACGCGGTAGTCCACCTTGCGGCGGACGGGAAAGAGCGCGTTGGGGACCGCCAGGCGCGCCTGGTAGTCGGCCACGTGCGTGAAGCGGTAGGGGCCCACCACGTCGCCCGCGGCCCAGACGTTCGCCAGCGAGGTGCGCAGGACCGCGTCCACGCGGATGCCGTCGCCGCCCAGCTCCACGCCGATCTCCTCCAGCCCGAAGCCCTCCACGTTGGCCGCGCGGCCGGTGGCCACGAAGACCGCCGCCACGCGCAGCTCGCGCTCGCCGTCGGGGCCGCGCAGGGTGACGAGCTTGGCGCCGGGCTCGGTGCGCACGGCGGCGGCGCGGGTGTGGAGGGCGATGGCGACGCCCTCGCGGCCGAGCACGCGCTGGAGCACGGCGGCGGCCTCGGGGTCGTCGCGCTCGAGGATGCGGCCGCCGGACTGGACCAGCGTGACGCGGCAGCCCAGCCGCGCGAACGCCTGCGCCATCTCCACGCCGATGGGCCCGCCGCCGAGCACCGCCATCGACTCCGGCATCTCCCGCAGCGCCCAGACGGTCTCGTGGGTCAGGTATCCCGCCTCGCGCAGCCCGGGGACGTCCGGCACGGCGGTGCGCGAGCCGGTGGCGACGATCCAGCGGCGCGCGTGGATGCGGCGCCCGTCCACCACCGCCTCGTGCGGCGAGACCAGCCGCGCATCGCCCTGCACGACGTCCACGCCCAGGCCGCGGAAGCGCTCGGGGCTGTCGTGCGGCTCGATGGCGGCGATGGCGGCGTGCACGCGCTCCATCACCCGGCCGAAGTCCACCCGCGGCGGCCCGCCGTCCACGCCGAAGCGGGCGGCGCCGCGCACCGTCTCCGCGACGGCGGCGGCGCGCACCAGCGCCTTGCTGGGCACGCAGCCGGTCCACAGGCACTCGCCGCCCAGCCGGTGCCGCTCCACCAGCGCCGTGCGCGCGCCGATGCCCGCGGCGACCGCCGCCGACACCAGCCCCGCCGTTCCGCCCCCGATGACCGCCAGGTCGTAGCGCTCCACGCCTCAGCCTCCGCCGCTGTGCCGCACGATGCCCCCGCGCCCAGCCGCAAGATGCCGCCGCCGCGCGCGCGGGGGAAGCACCGCGGGCATGGCAGGATCGGCCCCCGCGCTGTATCTATGTACGCCGTTTGCATCTACGGCGGGCGCAACCCGAAGGCGGGAGAACCGTGGCAAAGAGCTGGATCCGCTTCGACCAACGACGCTGGCGCGAGCGCGCGCGCACCGGCTGGGCGCGGCTGCGCGGCGCCTGGCGCGACCGCCGCGAGCGCAAGATCGTGATCGGGCTGGCCGCGCTGGCGCTGGGCTCGTGCGGCACCGGCGGCATCGTGGCCGGGTGGACGCGCGCCTGCGCCGGCACCTGCCCCACCGCCGCGCAGATCGCGGACTTCGCGCCGCGCCAGAGCAGCCTGGTGCTGGACGCCAAGGGGGGCGTGCTGGGCCAGTTCTACCGCGAGCGGCGCACGATCATCGACATCGACTCGCTGCCGCGGCACGTACCCATGGCCTTCGTGGCCATCGAGGACCGCCGCTTCTTCGAGCACGAGGGGGTGGACCCGGTGCGCATGATCGCCGCGGTGCGCGACAACATCATCCGCGGCTGGGGCGGGCCGGGCGGCAGCACCATCACCATGCAGCTGGCCCGCAACCTCTTTCCCCAGCAGCTGCCCAAGGACGAGAAGAGCGTCCGCCGCAAGGTGGCGGAGATCAAGCTGGCCATGCAGATGGAGCGGCGCTTCACCAAGCGCCGCATCCTGGAGCTGTACCTGAACCACATCTACCTGGGCGCCGGCGCGTACGGGGTGGAGGCGGCCAGCCGCACCTTCTTCAACAAGCGGGCGCGCGAGCTGACCTACCTGGAGGCGGCCACGCTGGCCGGCCTGCCGCAGGCCCCGACCGCGTACAACCCCCGCCAGCACGCGGACCGGGCGGAGAAGCGCCGCAACCTGGTGCTGAACGCGATGGCGGAGGCGGGCGTCATCACCCGCGCGCAGGCGGAGCAGGGCAAGGCCACCCCGCTGGCCCTGCCGCCCCCCGCCGGCGCCTACCGCGCGCCCTACTTCGTGGAGGCGGTGCGCCGCGAGCTGGAGGCCCGCTTCGGCGAGCTGCTGTACACGGGGGGGCTGCGCATCCACACCGGCATCGACCCGGAACTGCAGCGCGCGGCGGAGGAGGGGCTGGAGGCGCAGCTGCGCGACATCGAGCGCGGCAACTGGGGCGGCTTTCCGCACCCCACCTACGAGCGCTTCACCGCCGGGCTGCGCCCCGGCCAGGCGGTGACGCACACGCCCTACCTGCAGGGCATCGTGGTCGGCATGGACCCGGGCACCGGGCTGATCCGCACCATGGTGGGCGGGCGCGACTTCCGGCAGTCGCAGTTCAACCGGGCCATCCAGGCGCTGCGGCAGCCGGGCTCCGCCTTCAAGCCCTTCGTCTACGCGGCCGCGCTGGAGAAGGGAAAGAGCCCGCTGCAGGGCGTGAGCGACGGCCCCATCTCCATCCCCATGAGCGACGGGACGGTGTGGGCGCCCAAGAACTACGACGGCAAGTTCGGGGGATGGGTGTCGCTGCGGGCCGCGCTGCGCAACTCGCGCAACATGGCCACCATCCGCCTGGGCCAGCAGACCGGCATCGCCGCGGTGCGCGACCTGGCGGCGCGCACCGGGCTGCGCACGCGCATCCCCGGCTACCCCAGCGTGTACATCGGCTCCGCGGCGGTGTACCCCATCGACATGATGAGCGCGTACGCCACCTTCGCCAACGGCGGCTACCGCGTGGAGCCGCGGCTC
Organism: Longimicrobium sp.; assembly: GCA_035715345.1. Taxonomy (GTDB): domain Bacteria; phylum Gemmatimonadota; class Gemmatimonadetes; order Longimicrobiales; family Longimicrobiaceae; genus Longimicrobium. Next base: position 4,152 of record DASTLD010000134.1, on the reverse strand, counting down.
GTGGCCCGGGTGGAGGACAACGAGGGCAACCTGCTCTGGCAGCCGGGCGACTACCCCCAGCGCGCCGTGGAGCCGGGCATCGCCTGGATCATGACGGACATGCTGCGCGAGGTGGTGGACCAGGGCACCGGCTACCTGGCGCGCGACCCCGGCGTCGGCGGGCTCAGCTACGACATCCCCGCCGCGGGCAAGACGGGCACGACCAACGACGCCACGGACGTGTGGTTCGTGGGGTACACCCCGGACCTGCTGGCGGGGGTGTGGCTGGGCTTCGACAGCCCGCGGCCCATCACGGGAACCGCCACGGGAGGCACGCTGGCGGTGCCGGTGTGGGCCCGGGTTATGCGTACCCTGTACGCCAATCGCAAGCCGCCGGAGGCGTGGAGACGGCCCGCGGACGTGGTGGTGCGCCGCGTCAGCGGGGGGCGGGTGCTGTCCGAGGACTGCGGGGGCGGCACGCCGGACCTGTTCGCGGCCCGGCACGTGCCGGAGGCGGGGTGCCCCTACACGGGCCCGCCGGAGATGATCTTCATCGACCCGACGCCCGAGCTGCCCGGGCGGCCGGTGTTCCCCGGCCAGCCGCGGGTGCCGCGCCCGGAGGACTTCGTCAAGCCACCGCCCGCGCCGGAGGGCGAACGAAAGCCGTAGCCGCATGAGACACACCGGGAGACGGAGCTGGAAGCGCAGGCTGGCCATCGCGCTGGCCGTACTCCTGGTGCTGGGGCTGAGCGGGTTCGCCTGGCTCTGGTTCGCGCCGTGCGGCTTCGGCGGCTGCGCGCCGGTGGGCGAGCTGGAGAAGTTCCAGGCGGAGGGCTCGCAGCTCTACGACATGCGGGGCCAGCCCATCGGCTCGCTGGCCATGGTCAACCGGCGGGTGGTCTCGCTGGACTCCCTTCCCGAATACCTGCCCCGGGCGGTCCTCGCGGTCGAGGACCGCCGTTTCTACGAGCACCACGGGGTGGACTGGAAGCGCTTCCTGGGCGCGCTGTGGCGCAACGTCCGCGCGCGCGGCGTGGAGGAGGGCGGCAGCACCATCACCATGCAGCTGGCCCGCAACCTCTTTCCCAAGCACCTGCCCTACCGCGACCGCTCCATCCGCCGCAAGGTGCTGGAGGTGCGGGTGGCGCGGCAGATCGAGCGGGCCTTCGACAAGCGCAAGATCCTGGAGCTGTACCTCAACCACATCTACCTGGGCGAGGGCGCCTACGGCGTGGAGGCGGCCAGCCGGGTGTACTTCGGCAAGGCCGCGGCGGACCTGACGCTGCCGGAGGCGGCGCTGATCGCGGGGCTGGCGCAGTCGCCCTCGCGCCTGAACCCGCGCGAGAACCGCGAGGGCTCGCGCCGGCGCCGCGACCTGGTGCTGCGCGAGATGGCGAAGGCGGGCTACATCACCGCGCAGCAGGCGGCGGAGGCCGTGCGGACGCCGGTGCGCGTGCAGCGCCGCGCGGCGCGCACGGGGCAGCGCCACGCCTGGTTCATCGAGCGGGTGCGCCGCGAGCTGGAGGAGCGCATCGGCACCGAGTTCTACACCGCCGGCCTGCGCGTCCACACCACGCTCGACCCCGCGGCCCAGCGCGCGGCGGAGGAGGAGCTGGCTCGCCAGGCGGACGCCATCGAGGCGGGCGCGTTCGGCGCCTTCCGCCATCCCACCTATCCCGAGGCCAAGGGCAAGACCACGGAGGACGGCTCCACGCCGTACCTGCAGGGGATGGCGGTGGTGATGGAGGTGGGCGACGGGGCCATCCGCGCGCTGGTGAGCGGCCGCGACTACGACGACAGCAAGTTCGACCGCGCCTTCCAGGGGCTGCGCCAGCCGGGGAGCGCGTTCAAGCCGTTCGTGTACCTGGCCGCGCTGGACCAGGGGCTGCCCGCCAGCCACCAGGTGGAGGACTCCCCCGTGCGGCTGGTGATGGCGGGCGGGGAGACGTGGGAGCCGCGCAACTACACGGGCCGCTACGAGGGCCCCATGACGCTGCGCGAGGCGCTGACGCGCTCCAAGAACACGGTCACTGTCAAGCTGGCGCAGGAGGTGGGGATGCCCGCCGTGGTGCGTGCGGCGCGGCAGATGGGCATCACCAGCCAGGTGCCGGCCAACCCCGCGGTGGCCCTGGGCGCGGCGGAGGTCACGCCCATCGAGCTGGTGCGCGCCTATGCGGCGTTCAGCAGCGGCGGGTGGCTGCCGGAGCCGCACGTCATCGAGCGCGTGGAGGACCGCGACGGAACGGTGCTGTACCAGGCGCAGCCGGCGCGCGAGCGGGTGGTGGACCCCGCCGTGGCGTACGTGCTGACCACCATGCTGCGCGACGTGGTGGACCGCGGCACCGGCACCCCGGCGCGCGCGGCGGGCTTCACGGGCCCCGCGGCGGGCAAGACGGGCACCACCAACCGGGCCACGGACGTCTGGTTCGTGGGATACACGCCGGACCTGGTGGGGGCGGTGTGGTACGGGCTGGACCGGCCGGAGACCATCGTGCGCGGGGCCAGCGGCGGCACCATTGCGGCGCCGGTGTGGGGGCGGATGATGGCGCGCATCTACGCCCGCCGCCGCGCGCCGGCGGACTGGGTGATGCCGCGCGGCGTGGTGACGGAGCGGGTGGACCGCTCCACGGGCCTGGCGGTGGACGAGACCTGCCCGCCGCGGGGCGAGATCTACACCGAGTACTTCGTGCACGTGCGCCCGGCGCGGCAGGTGTGCTACGCGGACTACCCGGTGTTCGCGTACGACACCACCTGGACCGACGAGGAGATGGGCGCGTACCAGTACCCGGACTACGAGACCTACGACCCCGACACGGTGGGGATGGGCAGCGGCGACCTGCGCAGCCGCGGCATCGTGTTCCCGGAGCTGGAGGAGCGCCGCCGCCGGGGCGACACGCAGACCCGCCCGCTCCAGGGCGACGTGGACGGCGACGGCACCTCGTCCAGCGGCACGCGCACGCCCATCACGCCCCCGTCGCCTTCCACGGAGCCGCGCCGCGACCCGCCGCCGCGCGTGAGCGAGGACCGGGGCCCGCGTGTGCTCGGTCGCCCGGTGGAGCCCGCGGAGCCGCCCACGCCCCCCGACACGACCGGAACGGAATGACTCACGCAGAGACGCAGAGGGACGCAGAGAACTGATCGGGTCTCTGCGTCCTCCGCGTCTCTGCGTGCGATTTTTTCAGCAGTTGAAACATGCGATGCGCTGCGGGGTTGTAGACCAGCGCCGCGCCCGGGAGCCGGGGGCGGCGCTCTCTTGCCGGAAACGGTCCCGGCGCACCAGCGAGGAGTTTTCCGTTGGCGGTTTTGCTCAAGGTGGCGGTGGCTGCCTGCCTGGTGGGCGTGCCCGGCGCGCTGGCCGCGCAGGTGCGTCCCATGTCTGCGGAGGTGCCCTCCGGGTCGCGCACGCCGGCCGCGCGCACCGAGGCCATGGGGTGGTACCGCGAGCTCCAGCAGATCAGCACGCGCCTGCAGGCCGCCCACGACCGCGCCCTGCGCGACCCGGCGCTCCGCCAGGCCCGCCAGGCCTTCATGGAGGCGCTGGACCGGGCGATGGACCGCATCGACCCCGACCTCCCGCGGCTGCTGGTGCGCGCGCAGCAGGTGGGCGCGCAGATGGCCGCCGCCCGCGACCGCCGCGACGGGCGCGCGCTGGAGGCGCTGGACCGTGAGATGGCGCAGATCCAGGCGCGCTTCATGAACGCCCGCGCCGCCGCCCTGAGCCAGCCCGCCATCGCCGAGCAGGCCCGCCGCTACGAGGACGCGCTGCGCCGCGGCATGATGCGCGTGGAGCCCCTCACCGAGCAGCTCCTCTCCCGCAGCGACGAGCTCAAGCGCCGCCTCAAGAACGCGCTGAGCCAGGAGTAACACGCGGAACATCGAGCGGGTGGCGGGCTGCCTCTCATGCGCGGAGGCCCCCTCCCCGCTCGTTCCTCGCCGCCCCTCCCCCAACTTCGGGGGAGGGGCTTTTGTCTGCGTGTGGAGCTCACCTCCCCGCATTCGGACGTAGAGACGCCCCGGCGGGGCGTCTCTACCTGTCAGGACCCGGGAGATTAGCGGGCGGGTCGCGGAAGCACTCCGGGTTCGACCTGTAGTAGTCGGCCATCGCCTGCATGGGCGTGCGATGGTTGAGGGCGCGCTGGGGGATGTACCCGTTGTAGATGCGGCCATACCGGT